>JAKABK010000264.1 GCA_021796905.1 Actinomycetes bacterium | reverse complement strand
CCGGGCAGCCGGGGTGCGGGCGGCAGGGGTGATGGGGGCCGGCGGGGGGCCGCGGCGCGCCGCGGCGATGCGGCGGAGCGCGACGCGCTGATGGCCCTCGACGGTCGTCTCCACCAAGCGGTTTACCGGTCCACCCGGAACCCCTACCTGGAGGCGACGCTCGGCCAGTACTACAACCTGGCGCTGCGACTGTGGTACGTGTTCATGGACCGCCTCGACGACGTGGCCGGACATGTCGGGGGTCACGCAGCCCTGGTCGACGCCGTGCTCGCCGGCGACGCGCCGGAGGCCTCCCGCCTGGCTTCGGAGCACGTCGAGGCCTTCGAGCGGGCGGTGCTCGAAGCCGAGTTGAACCCGCCGGCTTGACGGCCTCCCACGACTTAGATATACCAGTGATATACCTGTGCCGGGTCGGCTCGGGTCGGGAGGAGAGCACATGAGCGGAGCACCGGCCGACGCGAGCACCGTGATCATCGGGGCCGGGATCGTCGGCAACGGTCTGGCCTGGCACCTCGCCCAGCTCGGCGAGACCGGGATCGTGCTGGTCGACAAGGGGCCGTTGCCCAACCCGGGCGGCTCGACCGGGCACGCGTCCAACTTCTTGTTCCCCTTCGAGCACTCCCGGATGATGCTGTCGCTCACCGCCGACAGCGTCGTGCAGTACAAGGCGCTCGGGGTCTTCACCGAGAGCGGTGGGATCGAGGTGGCCCGCACCGAGACCAGGATGCAAGAGCTCCGACGCAAGGTCTCGACCGCCCGGGCCTGGGGCGTCGACTGCCACCTGCTGTCCCCCGAGGATATCAAGAAGCTGGTCCCCTACGTCAACGACGAGCTGATCGTCGGTGGGTTGTCCTTCCCGACCACCGGCGTGGTCGACTCGTTGCGGGCCGGGACGATCATGCGGGAGCGGGCGCAGGCGATCGGCGCGCTCGAGGTGGTCGGCAACGTCGAGGTCCAGGGCATCGACGTGGTCGACGGTCGGGTCCGGGCGGTGAGGACGGACACGGGGACGATCCGCACCGAACGGGTCGTCGTCTGTTGCGGGGTGTGGAGCCCGAGGATCGCCCGGATGGCCGGCGCCCACATCCCGCTCACCCCGGCGGTCCACCAGATGGTGAGCGTCGGTCCGATCGGGTTGTTCGCCGGCACCGAGGGGGAGATCTCCTACCCGATAATCCGGGACGTCGACACCTTCATGTACGAGCGTCAGCACGGCGCCGACATGGAGGTCGGCTCCTACGCCCACCGCCCGATCCTCGTCGAGCCCGACGACATCCCTTCCATCGCCGAGTCGGCGCTGTCGCCGACCGAGATGCCATTCACCTCCGAGGACTTCGACCCCCAGCTCGCCGACGCCCTCGACCTGATGCCCGAACTGCTCGGCGACGAAGCCGCCGGGGTCCGCTACGCCATCAACGGCCTGATCTCTCTCACCCCCGACGGCCATCCGATCCTCGGGCCGTCCCCGGAGGTGGGAGGGCTCTGGTCGGCGGCGGCCAGCTGGATCAAGGAGGCACCGGGCATCGCCCGCGCGGTCGCCGAGTGGATGGTCGCCGGTCGGCCCGAGCTCGACGTCCACGAAGCCGACCTCGCCCGCTTCCATCCCCACCAGCGGACCCGGGCGCACGTCGCCTCCCGGGCCCGGGAGGCGTTCAACAAGACCTACGGCATCGTGCACCCCTCCGAGCAGTGGGTGGAGGGCCGGGGCGCCCGGCGCAGCCCGGTGCACGCCCGGACCGAGGCGCTCGGAGCGGTCTACTTCGAGACCGCCGGCTGGGAGCGCCCCCAGTGGTACGCCTCCAACGAGGCCCTGGTCGACCGTTACGCCGAGCGGATCGTCACCCGCCCCGCAGAGTGGGACGCCCGCTGGTACTCCCCGATCGTCGAAGCCGAGCACCTCGCCATGCGCGACGGGGCCGGACTGGTCGACCTCGGGGCGTTCTGCGTCTTCGACGTCAGCGGTCCCGGGGCGCTCGCCGCCCTCGAGCGGATAGCCGTCGCCCGCCTCGACGTGCCCGTCGGGCGGGTCGTCTACACCCCGTTCCTCGACGAGGCCGGCGGCATGCGCGCCGACCTCACGGTGATGCGGCTCGGGACGTCGAGCTTCCGGGTGGTCACCGGGGCCGGCGTCGGGATGCTCGACCGCCAGTGGCTCCTCGACCACCTGGACCGAGACGGGTCCGCGCAGCTCGCCGACGTCACCTCCGGGTGGGCGACGATCGGGTTGTGGGGACCGCGGGCACGCGACGTGCTGTCGGCGGTCTGCGCCGAGGACCTCTCGCACGCCGGCTTCCCCTACGGCACCTGCCGGGTGATCGAGGTCGGCGACTCGGAGGTCCTCGCCTCCCGGATCTCCTATGTGGGCGAGCTCGGTTGGGAGCTGTACGTGCCCGCCGAGGCGGCCACCGCGCTCTGGGACCGTCTGGCGGGTGCCGGGGCGCCGCACGGCTTGGTGCCGGTCGGCATCGGGGTGTACGGCACCACGGCGCGTATCGAGAAGGGCTACCGCTCCTTCGGTCACGACCTGACCCCCGAGTACACCCTCTGCGAGGCCGGTCTCGAGCGCAGAGCGGTCAAGCACACCGACTTCGTCGGCCGGACCGCCCACCTCGCCGAGCGGTCCCGTCCGCCGGCGGCGAGGCTGTGCACCCTCGCGCTCGACTACACCGGGACCGACCCGGGGTCCCGGCGCTACCCGCTCGGTCAGGAGGCGATCCTCACCGAGGACGGAGAACCGCTCGTCGACGCGAAGGGCCGGCGGAGCTACGTGACCAGCGCCGGCGCCGGGCCCTCGGTCGGATCCCACCTGCTGCTCGCCTACCTACCGCCGTCTGCGTCGGTCACCGGCACCCGTCTGGTGGTGGAGTGCATGGGGGAGCGCTACCCGGTGAGGGTGGTGGTGGAGGGCAACGGGGCGGTCTTCGACCCGACCAACCAGCGGATGCGGAGCTGAGCGGGGTGAGGGTCCTCGTCGGGATCAAGCGGGTGCCGGCGGTCGGGGGCCGGATCGTGCTGAGCGCCGACGGCACCGCTATCGACACCCGTTTCCTCGGCTCCACCACCGGCCCGCACGAGGAGTGCGCCGTCGAGGAAGCGGTGCGCCTGGTCGCGGCCCGGGGCGGCGAATCGGTCGTGGTGACCCTCGGCCCACCCGAGAGCGAGGAACAGCTCCGCTACGCCCTGTCGATCGGGATCGACCGGGCGGTCCTGCTCGAGACCGCCGGCCAGGAGGTCGGGCCCCGGGCGACCGCCGCGGAGCTCGTCGGCGCCATCCGGGACCTCGAGGGGAACGGCGGCCCTTTCGACCTGGTCATGTTCGGCAACGAGGCACCCGACAGCGGCGACTTCCAGGTCGGGGTCCGCGTCGCGGAGGCCCTCGCTCGACCCTGCGTCACAGGGGTCAAGGCCCTGGAGGTCGGTGACGGCGAGGTGGTGGCGCGCCGCGACGGCGGCCGGGGGATGGAGATCTACCGGGTCGCGACGCCGGCGGTGGTGACCGTCAGGGAAGGGCTCAACCTGCCCAGGTACCCTTCGCTGCCCGGCCGGCTCGGGGCCAAGCGCAAACCCCTCGAGCGTCGTACGGTCGAGCCGGGCGCAGACGGGCTTCGCAGCGTCGGTCTCCGGCTCCCGGATCCCGACGGCCGGGGAGCGGTGAGCCTGGGCTCCGGGGCGGAGGCGGCGCCCGCGGTGGTGGAGCTGCTCGACGAGCTGGGGTTGCTCGCCCGATGATCCTCGCCTTCTTGGAGCACGACGCAGGCACCCCCACCCAGCTCGGCGCCGAGACGATCGG
>JAKABK010000263.1 GCA_021796905.1 Actinomycetes bacterium | reverse complement strand
GCCGGGCACCGCTCCCCCGTCGAGGTGGCCGATCACCACCGTGTCCATCGTGGCCCTCACCGGGACGCCGAGGGCGGTCTCGGTGACCCCGTAGTCGGCGAGCACGGCGAGCTGACCCGCGGGCGTGGCGCCCCCGTGGCTGCCCATCGCCGGCACCACGAACGGGGCGAACCCCGCCCGGGCCAGCTCGTCGACGGTGACTGCGACGACGGCGGCGATGCCGGCGATACCCCGGCTGCCTACACCGACCGCGATGGGTGCCCCGGAGCCCGAGACGCCGGCGAGCAGCCGGCGGAGCTCCGCCCGGGTCACGCCTTCGACGTCCGACAGTGCCGGTCGCCCCGGGGAGCGGCGCACCAGGTCGACCAGTGGTGGCTCGCCACCACCCATGGCATCGAGGATCGCCCCGAGACCACTCGGGCTCGAAACGTCGGATCCGAACATCTCGACTTCCTTTCCGATGGCTGGATCCGTGGGCTTCGGCCGTCCATGTAGCGACCGGCGGAGCTCGGCGGACCGGGGGACGAACCGTGGAGGCAACCGGCCGTCGGCCGGCCTGTCAGGACCGGTTGTTGCCCCTACAGGGCTCGGGTCCTTCGAGCGCGAACCTAACCGACGATCGGCCGGCCGCGCTCACGGGACGGCGACCCGATGGCGACGAGCGTCTCGGCTCAGCCGACGAAGGACTCGAGGTCCTTCACGAACTTGTGCTCGATCTCGGCGTCCCATGCGGTCTCGGCAACGTCGACGACGAGGAACAGGTCCGAGATCAACAACGTCTCGACAGCCGCGACGGCGAGGTGCTCGAGCCACTTGCCGATCCCGACGCGCACCACGAAGTCACCGGGTGTGCCGCTCACCATGACCGACAGCGCCCGGTCGGCGTCGATCACCTTGGCGAGGAAGCCGCCCTTCTTCGCTTGGATCACCACACCGTGGTCGCTCGGCGGCGAGGACTGGACGGTGAAACCGTCCGCCTCGAAGTACGACTCGACATGCGATCGGAGTGCGCTCAGGTCGGTGCCCTTGCCCTGGAAATGGAGAACCTTCTCGCCGAGCATGTCGTCTCCTGTCGTGCGGGACCCAACGGCCGGGGTGGCCTTTGACGACGCTAACCCGCCTCGCTGCGGCCGGGGCGTCGGCCGGGCTCGTGACCGTTCGGCTCCGGCGCAGCACCGACCGGTACGGGAGCCCGCGTAGGGTCTGGTGCCGTGAACCCAGCCGGCTCGTCCGCCCGATCCGACCTGCGCCTGGTCGCCCGGCGTCTCTCCCCGCCGCTGATCGCAGTGCACGGAGGTGCCGGCGCCGGTCACGGACCCGCCGAGCTGGTCTCCGCGGGGCTGCGCGCCGCTCTCGACGCCGGTTGGTCGGCCCTCACCGCAGGATCCGGCGCCCTCGACGCGGTCGTCGCTGCGGTCGTGGCGATGGAGGACAGCGGGACCTTCAACGCCGGTCGGGGTGCGGTGCCGACCACCGCCGGGACCGTCGAGACCGACGCTGCGGTGATGGGTGCCCTCCCCGACGGTCGGGTGGTGTCGGGGGGTGGCTGCGCGATGACCTGGCCGGCCAATCCGGTCCTCGCCGCCCGAGAGGTCGCCCGGGCCGGTGACGCCCTGCTGCTGGCCGGCGCCGGCGCCGACCGCTTCGCCGAGTCGGTCGGTCTGGTCCGCGTGGACCCGGGGTCACTCACCGGCGGTCAACCGGGCCAGGCGGTCTCGAGCGCCGGTACCGTCGGGGCGGTCGCGCTCGACGGCGTCGGCGTCCTGGCCGCGGCGACCTCCACCGGCGGACGGCGTGGCCAACCGTCCGGCCGGGTGGGCGACAGCCCCATCGTCGGAGCCGGGACCTGGGCGGAGCAGGCTCGGGTGGCGATCTCGGCGACCGGTGATGGCGAGGCGTTCGTACGGGCCGGTTTCGCCCACCTGATCGACTGGTCGGTGGGCGCCGGTGCCCCCCTGGTCGAGGCGTCCCGCGCGGCCTTCGACGCCGTCGCCCGCTGGGGCGGGTCGGGAGGAGCGATACTGCTCGGTGCCGACGGGGAGCTGGTCGTCGCCCACGACGCGCCGGCCATGGCCCGCGGATGGCGCAGCACGACCGAAACGGTCGCCGAGCTCGACCGACGGTGAGCACCCGCGGGACTGGGCGGGACGGGACCGGGCGCCAGCGCCGGCTCAACCGGTGCCGGCCAGGTCCTGTTGTGCTGCCTGCCAGGCGCCGAAGCCGCCGAGCACGTCGCTCGCGTCGGCGAAACCGACGCTGGCGAGCAGGCTCGACGCAGCGAGCGACCGATAACCGCCGGCGCAGTAGACCAGGACCGGACGGGACCGGTCGAGCTCACGGAGGCGGTCACGGAGACGCGGCAGGGGAATGTTGACCGAGCCGGGCACCGCGCCGACCGACAACTCCCCGGCGTTGCGCACGTCTAGGACTTGTAGCCCGGCCACCTCGGTCACCCGCCGAGCGGCCTCGGAGGCGTCGAGCCGGCTGCTGCGCACCACCAGTTCGGGGTGGGCGGCGAGCTGGGAGGGGTCGCTCACCGCGGCGGTGAC
Organism: Actinomycetes bacterium; assembly: GCA_021796905.1. GTDB lineage: Bacteria > Actinomycetota > Acidimicrobiia > Acidimicrobiales > Palsa-688 > JAKAQB01. The sequence goes on along the minus strand of JAKABK010000263.1, from coordinate 1,242 downwards.
GGTGTCCACCCCGACCCGGGCGAGTCGCATTCGCGCTTCGCTGACCTGCTCGGCGGTCCCGAACAGCACCACATCCTGACCCGGGACGTGCACCGCAGCCGCGTACTCGGCGAAACGCCCCGAGAGCCCCACGTTCACCGCGGTTCTCAGGTGACCGAAGGCGAAGGCCTGGTCGTCGCGCACGTCGAGGAGCAGGGCGCCCGCCTCGGAGAGCCGGACGGCCTCTGCCGCCCCGACGGAGGCGAGGGGCTCGGAGGGATCGAACTTGGCGTGCCCTGCCCGGTTGAGGGCCACGTCCTCACTGAAATAGGCGGGGGGCTCGGACAGGCCCCGGGTGACCACGTCCACGAACTCCGCTTCGGTCATCTCGGCGAGCGCGTAGTTCGAGCTGCGCTGGTGCCCGAGGGTCGAGGAGGTCTCCGACGAGAGCGCCTTCCCGCACGCGCTGCCCGCCCCGTGACCGGGGTAGACGACCACGTCGTCGGGCAACGGGAGGATCTTCGAGCGGATCGAACGGTACAGCTCCGCGGCCATCTCCTCGGCGGTCCGACCGCTCGCCCCGAGCAGGTCCGGCCGCCCGACGTCGCCGATGAACAAGGTGTCACCGGTGAGCAGCGCAGCCGGCGTCGGGTCGGTGCCGTGCTCGTAGACCGCCAAGGTGATCGACTCGGGGGTGTGCCCAGGAGTGGCGCGGACCTCGACGACCACTCCGGAAGCGGGGTCACCGAGCCCCATGCGCTCGCCGTCGCTCAAGCGGCGGATCGGGAACTCGACCGGGGCAGCCTCCCCCATCGCGACCTCGGCGCCGGTGGCCGCGGCGAGCTCGCTGTAGCCGGGAACGAAGTCGGCGTGGACGTGGGTGAGCACGACCGTCTCGATGCGCAGGTGACGCTCCTCGGCGAAGCGCAGGTACTCGTCGATGTCCCGGCGCGGGTCCACGACGACCGCCCGCCCGGAAACCTCGTCGGCGACGACATAGGAAGCCTGCGAGAGGCAACCGAGGTACATCTGCTCGATCAGCATCAGCGATCCCCCTTCCGGAGAGGTGCCGACCGGCTCGGCCACCGACACCGATTGTACTGACATTTGGTCGCCCCGTGTTGGACAACCCCTCGGTCCCGGCGGCCGGTGGCTCGGATGCCGACCACGAGGCCCGATATCGACGGCGGGACCCGGCTCGGCGGTCCGCACGCAGCGCCGGCCACCCGCCGACGCCTCCGGGGGGCCGGGGCGGGGCGGGGC
>JAKABK010000262.1 GCA_021796905.1 Actinomycetes bacterium | reverse complement strand
CGCCGGGTCGGGATGGGCGTCGAGGTGCCCGCCGAGACCGACGAGCGGGCCGGAGAGCTGCTCGGCGTAGCGCAGCGCCCCGTCACCCACGGCGAGGACCGTCTCGCCGGCGGCGGCGAGCTCCCCCGCCAGGGCGTCGGGCGTGACGAGCCCCGGGGCGACCACCTCGACCAGACCGCCACCGCCACCGCCACCGCCACCGCCACCGCCACCGCCGGGGGCGTACACCGCCCGGAACACCTCGTGACGGCGGGCGTCGACCACCGAGACGACCCGTGTCCCGGAGCGTCGGTGGGGATGGGCGAGGGCTTCGAGACTGGAGACCCCCACGGCAGGAACCTCCAGGGCCGAGGCGAGCGCCTGGGCGGTGGCGACCCCCACCCTGAGCCCGGTGAACAGCCCGGGGCCGACGTCGACAGCGATCCCGGTCAGCTCGGCGGCGGTGATACCGGCGGTGGCCAGAGCCGAGCTGATCGTCGGGGCGAGCAGCTCCCCGTGCCGGCGTCCACCGGCGATACGGGTCACCACGAGCGGGCCGGCGTCGCCGACGAGGGCCACGCCCACCTGGGGGGTTGCGGTCTCGATGGCGAGCAGGAAGGTCATCGCCGGTCCCCCTCGGACCGGGCGCCCCCGTCGGGGACGGCCACGGCCGGGCCCGGGCCGGGACCGAGGCGGGCGAGCAGCGCCGGCCAGCGTCCGACCCAGGGATCCCCGGCGGGGCTCAGCTCGATCGACCGGCGGGTCTCGGCCACCGGGTCGGGGGAGGCGAGCGTGACCGAAAGGTGCTCGTCGAGCAGCGCCGGCGCCCCCCGCTCCCCCCACTCGACGACCGCGGCCGCTCCGTCCTCGAGCGCCTCGGGCAGGGCGAGGTCGACCACCTCGGCGAGCTGCTCCAAGCGGTAGATGTCGGCGTGCAAGAGCACGAAACCCCGTTCTGTCGGGTAGTGGCGCACCAGGGTGAACGTAGGACTGGTCACCACTTCCGCCACCCCCAGCTCGGCGGCGAGGGCCTGGGTGAAAGCCGTCTTGCCCGCCCCGAGATCGCCGGTGAGCAGCACCAGGTCGCCGGCGGTGAGCACCTCGGCTAGCGCTGCCGCGACCCGACGGGTGCCGGCGAGGTCCTCGACGACCAGGCGGAGGACCGGGACCTGACCGGCGCCGGCCGTCCCAGCGGGGGCGGCCGGCGCCCGGTCCGGCAGGGGGACGGGCCCCGAGAGGTCGTCGGTCACGGCCGGCGGCCGGCGCCGGCGAGCGCCTCCTTGGCCCGGACGATGTCGGCGCGCATCTTGGTCCGGACCTCCCCGCCCCCCCGGAGGGCGGCGGCGGGATGGAACGTCGGGACCACCACCGTCCCCGCCGGTCCCCACGGGTAGGTCCTGCCCCGCAGGTCGCTGATCCGCTCGGAGGTGGCGAGCAGCAGCCGGGTGGCGAAGTTGCCGAGGGTGAGGACGACCGCGGGACCGACCAGGTCGACCTGGGCCTCCAGGTACGGCCGGCACGCCTCGACCTCGGCGGGCAGGGGGTCCCGGTTGCCGGGGGGCCGGCACTTCACGACGTTGGCGATGTAGACCTGGTCGCGGCGCAACCCGGCCTCTTCGGCGAGGAGCCGCTCGAGCAGCTGCCCGGAGCGCCCGACGAACGGCCGGCCCTCCCGGTCCTCGTCCGCGCCCGGTCCCTCGCCCACGACCATCAGCCCGGCGCTCGGGTCGCCCTCGCCCCAGACCACCTGGGTGCGTCCCGCTGACAACGGGCAGCGGCGGCAGGTGCTGGCCTCGACGGCCAGCTCGGCGAGGCTGGGCACGGCACGCGAGCGTACCGGCGGGAAACCGGTTGGCCCCCACCGCCGGGCTTTGCCACAGTTGGGCGCCAGCAGCGGCCCGGGAAGGGTCCGGCTGGGCGGACGCCGGCAACGACGCCGGCGCCCTACAGCTTCTGAGAGGACCGCAGTGGACGACCTCCACGGAGAGGCCGCAACGACCCGGGAGACGCTCGCGTACTGCGCCGAGCTGGCCCGCCCCTACCGGCGCCTGCTGATCGGCGCGGCCGCTTTCCTCGTCGCCTCGGTGGTGGTCGGCGACGTCGCGTCCCCGCTGGTGTTCGCGGACGTCCTCGACCGGATCGCGACGCTGCGGAGGGGCGACACCCTCTGGGGACGCTTCGGGGGCCTGGTCGTCGCCTACGCCGCCCTGCTGGTCGTCGGCCAGGTCCTCACCCGGATGGCCGGATGGCTCGAGTGGGAAGGGTCGCTGCGCACCTTCGCCAACGGCATCCACCGCAGCTTCGAGCGCCTGCTCGGCCTCGGCTACCGCTGGCACGTCGACCACCCCTCCGGCGAGGTCGCCTCGTCGCTCAGCGCCTTCGCCTGGGCGCTGGTCGACGGGATCGACACCTTGGAGTGGAGCATCCTGCGCATAGCGGTGATCGTGGTCTCCGCGGTGGCGGTGCTCGGCGTCGTCGCCTGGCCGGTGGCGGTGGTGCTCGTGGCGCTGACCGGGGTGTTCGTCTGGGTGGTGGTCAAGCGCTCGGGCCCGGTCACCGAGGCGTCCCGGGACTTCTCCCGGGCGCACAGCCGGGCCGAGGGAAGTGCCTCGGACGTGATCCGCAACGTGACGACCGTGCTGGTCGGCGCCGGCGAGGACGCCGAGTCGGACCGGGTGCGCGAACTGCTCGACGAGGTGGTCGCCGCCGACCTGCGAGCCCGCCGGCAGTTCACGATCACCCGGGTGTGGATGGGCGGGACGATCGCCGCCATGACCTGGGGCGCCCTGCTCGTCGGGGTGGTCCTCGCCCTGCACGGCGACATCCGCTCCGGGGTGGTCTACCTGGTGCTGTTCTACGCTTCGACGGTCTCCCAGGAGCTGATAACGAGCTTCCAGGAGATCCGCAACCTGGTGCGCGGCCTGGGCCGGGCCGGCAAGCTCGTCCACCTGGTGTCGAACGAGCCCGAGGTGACCGACGCACCCGACGCCGGGGAGCTGGTAGTCACCGACGGGTCGTTGCGCTTCGAGCACGTCGCCTTCTCCTACCGGCCGGAGCGGCCGCTGCTGGTCGACTTCGACCTCGAGGTGCGCCCCGGCGAGCACGTCGGGATCGTCGGCCCTTCCGGTGGCGGGAAGTCGACGGTCACCCGCCTGGTGCTGCGCCTGATGGACCTGCAGGGCGGGCGGATCCTGATCGACGGCCAGGACATCGCCTCCTGCACGCAACGCAGCCTGCGAAAGGCGGTGTCCTACGTGCCCCAGGACCCCCAGATGCTGCACCGCAGCATCGCCGAGAACATCTGGTACGGCCACGACGGGGAGCCCGACTTCGACCTGGTGAGGGCGGTCGCCGAGGCGGCCTACGTCGACGAGTTCGTGGCGGACCTGCCCGAGGGCTACGAGACGGTCGTCGGCGAGCGGGGCCTCAAGCTGTCGGGGGGCCAACGCCAGCGGGTGGCGATCGCCCAGGCGATGCTCGACAACGCCCCGATCCTGATCCTCGACGAGGCGACCAGCTCTCTCGACTCCCAGTCGGAGCGCTACGTCCAGGAGGCCCTGTGGCGGCTCATGGCCGGGTCTACCGCCCTGGTCGTCGCCCACCGCCTGTCCACCATCGCCCACCTCGACCGGATCGTGGTCGTCGAGTCCGGGCGGATCGTCGAGACCGGCAGCCACCGGGAGCTGCTCCTCGCGAGCGCGGTCGGCACCTACCGCGAGCTGTGGGAGCACCAGTCGGGGGGGTTCCTCTCGGCCTGAGCGCCGGCTGGCACCCCGACGGGACCGAGACGGCCACCGGCGCCAGGCGTTCCCGGGAAGGCGCCGAGCC
>JAKABK010000261.1 GCA_021796905.1 Actinomycetes bacterium | reverse complement strand
CACCGGACGGGAGCGGATCAAGCTCGAGGGGGAGATCCCCAGCCCGGCCGACCCGCCCTCGGGCTGCGTGTTCCACACCCGCTGCCCCCGGCGGTTGGTCGACGGTACCTGCGAACGGGTCGAGCCGCCCCTCCGGGAGCTCACCCCCGGCAAGGTCCTGCGCTGTCACCTGCCGCTCGAGGCGCTCGGCCGGCTCGAGGCGCCCCCGCCCGAGACGGCCGGACCGGTCCCCGACCTCGCCGGCTCGGGTCCCGGGGGCGGGGGCGCGCCCGTGTAGCTGCACCCGCTCACAGCCGCGACGCGGGCAGGGGACCGGTCGGGGGGCGCTCCGAGAGCTGCTCGGGGGTCAGGACCGGCCACTGCCCGGTCGGGGCTCGGTCCGCCGGCGGGTGCAGGGCGACCGCCGGCCACTCCGGGGTGCTCGCAGCGGGTCCCGGTGCCCGCCCGGCCCGCCGGCGGACCGCACCCGACCCGGCGCCGACCGGGGACTCCGAGCGGGCTGCGCGCACCAACCACGCGGCTACCGCTGCGACGACGACGAGAGCGGCGAGATAGGCGGTCCGGGCGTCGAAAGCGGTTTTCAACGCTCCGGCCGCGACCGGCGCCACCACGGTGGCGACCGCCCACAGGGTGTTGAGCAGGCCGAGCACCGCCCCGGTGCCCGGAGCGCCCTCTTCGCGCTCGCTGGTGGCGAGCGAATAGGCGACGGTGCCGGTCACCGCCCTCGGGACGACCACGACCATCAAAGAGGTGACCACCCAGGCGGTCCCGGTGCCGACCACCGCCGGCAGGAGGGCGACGGCCATGAGGGCGGCCATCCACGCGTTGGAGCGGCGGTTGGTGATCCGCGGCCCGAGGTGGACTGCGAGGGCGCTGACCACGATGTAGACGATCGCCGCGGCCGACAGCACCAAGCCGATCGACTGGGCGCCGGCACCGGCGGAGTGCAACTGGAGGGGGACGAGAAGTTGCATCAAGGCGCCCACCCCGCCGCTCAGCGCCAGGGTGAGGGCCCCGGCCAGCACGCTCGGACGCCGGAGCGCCCCGGCAGTGCCCCGCCCGCCGGTAGCGGCCGGGGCGCTGCCGGTCACCTCGGCGTCGTGCGCCCGGGGGAGCGGGCGGGACCGGGCGACCAGGGCGACGGTGACGACAGCGGAGACCCCCCCGGCGACGAGGAACGGCGTGGCGAAACCGAACCGGCTGGCCAGTACCCCGGCGAGGGTCGGACCCACCGTCGAGCCGACCGCGGAGGCGGTGACGGTCATCCCGATCCGGCGTGGAGCGCCGGCTGGGGCTCCCTCCGCCAGCCAGGCCAGGCCGGTGGTCCACAGGGCCCCGTAACCCACCCCGAACAGCAACCTGGCCGCCACCAGCGCCCCGAGCGACGGCACCGCCTGGGCGACGACGCCGGCGGTGAGCACCACCGCTCCCGCCAGGGTGACCCGGCGGTTGCCCCACCGGTCCCCGAGCATGCCGATCGGGGTGGAGGTGACCAGCATGGCGATGCTCGGCAGGGTCAGCACCCAGGCCAGCTCGGAGGCTCGGAGGGCGTAGCGGTGGGCGACGTCGGGCAGCAACGGCACGATCGCCACCTGCGAGACGGCGGTGACGAAGATCAATGCGTAGACAAGAGCGCTCACCGGGTCCGCTGCCCGCAGCCGGCGGAACCGACCGGTGGGGACGGCCTCGGTGGCCGAGCTCGCTCCAGTGATCACTTCGAAGTGTCTCCTCGTTGAGCCTCTTCCGTTATGAAGCATACCCAGACGCATATTGTGTCTATGTGGAAAGATCGGACCGACAACGATCGAGATCTTCGCTCGCGATGCCGTTGGCGTCGACCGACCAGACCGACGACGCCGGGCCCGGCCGCCTCGACGGTAGGGTCGGCCTACGAGAGCTGCGGGCCCTGCTCGCGGTGGCCGACACCGGCTCGTTCCGTCGGGCCGCCGAGCGTCTCGGTTACACCCAGTCGGCGGTGTCGCACCAGATCGGGGTGCTCGAGGCGGCCCTCGGCGCGCAGCTGTTCACCCGCCCCGGTGGCCGGGCGGCGGTGTCGCTCACGGCTGCGGGGGAGGCGGCCAACCGCTACGCCCGCCGTGCGCTCGGGGCGGTCGACGCGATGGCCGCCGAGGTCCGCGCCGCCGGTCGACCGGGACCGGCCCGGATCCGGGTCGGGGCGTTCCACACCGCGGCCGCCGAGCTGCTCCCCGCCGCTCTCCGGGCGTTCGCCGTCGAGCGGCCCGGGGTCGACGTCGTGCTGAGCGAGACCACCGAGAGCCAGGACCTGCTCGCTCTGCTCGCGAGCGGCGACCTCGACCTGGCGTTCGTGCTCAACCCGCCACCCGACGAGCGGGTCGAGACGGTCCCGCTGGTCGAGGACCCTTGGGTGATCCTCACCCGGCGCGACGACCCGGTGAGCGACGACCCGCACCCGAGCTTCGACGTCCTCGACGGCGCCCGGCTCGTCGCGTGGAACACCCGTTGGCGCACCCAGGTCGAGCTCGAGGAGATCCTCGCCCGTCGCGGGGTCCGGCCGCGCATCGTGTACCGCACCGACGACAACCTCGCCCTCCAGCGCCTGGTCGCGGTCGGCCTCGGTCACGCCTGCGTCGGGCGCCTCGCCGCCCGCAGCGCCGTGGACCGTCGCCTCACCTGGCTGATGCCCCGCGAGTCGCTCACCCGTCGACAGCTGGCGCTCTGCTACCCCCGCCAACGGGAGGTGTCGGGAAGCGTCATGGCTCTCGTCGCGGCGGTGCGCGCGCAGGCCGGCGCCCCCGACCCAGGGCGCTGACGGACCGGGCTCGGGCGGCTCACCGGCCGGGCGGACCGGGCTCGGGCGGCTCACCGGCCGGGCGGACCGGGCTCGGGCGGCTCACCGGCCGGGCGGACCGGCCGAGGCGGCTGCGGCGAGCCGGAGGGTCGTGGAGCGGGACCAGACGTCCGCCGCGGGGAGGTCCGGGTCCGGTGTTGCCGACCGGCGCGGGCGTCGCTACAGTCCCGGCCCGCCCGCCGGACATCCCGGCCGGGGGACAGTCGGGAGGGGCGGGGCGATGAGGGTCACCGACGTCGAGACGATCGTGGTCGGTTTGCCGCCACCGCACTTCGGGGGCCGGTACTGGACCTTCGTGCGGCTCACCACCGACTCGGGTGTGCAGGGCGTCGGGGAGGTCTACGGGGTCCCGTTCCACCCCGACGTGGTGGTCGGCATGGTCGCCGACATCGCCGAGCGCTCGGTGCTCGGCGTCGACCCGTTCCGCGTCGAGCAGCTCTGGCGGCGGGTGTACTCCCGGGGCTACACCCAACGCCCCGACACCTCGGTCGTCGCCGTGCTCGCCGGCATCGAGACCGCCTGTTTCGACCTGATGGGCAAGGAGACCGGCCGGCCGGTCCACGACCTGCTCGGCGGCCGGGTGCGTGAAGCGGTCCGCTCCTACACCTACATCTATCCCGCCGCCGGGGCCGACGATTCGGTCTACACCGACCCGGCGGTCGCCGCGGGCCGCGCCGCGCACTACGCCGCCCTCGGTTTCGGGGCGCTCAAGTTCGACCCCCTCGCGTGGTACTCGTCGCTCGACCCCCGCCAGCTGGCCAGTCGCACCGTCGCGCAGGTGGCCGACTTCGTCGGGACGATCCGGGAGGCGGTCGGCGGGGGAGTGGACCTCCTGATCGGCACCCACGGCCAGATGACCCCCTCGGGTGCGATCCGCCTCGCCCGGGCGGTGGAACGCTTCGACCCGCTCTGGCTCGAGGAGCCGGTGCCCCCCGAGATGCCCGAGCAGATGGCCCTCGTCGCGCGCTCGACGTCGGTCCCGATAGGCAGGGG
>JAKABK010000260.1 GCA_021796905.1 Actinomycetes bacterium | reverse complement strand
GGTCGAGTTCTTCGCCAACCAGCCGGTGATCGCCCGCCACATGCGCACCCTCGTCGACGTCGGGCTCGGCTACGTGCGCCTCGGCCAGCCGGCACCGACGCTCTCGGGGGGAGAGGCGCAGCGCATCAAGCTCGCCTCCGAGCTCGCCAAGCGCTCGACCGGCCGCACCGTCTACGTCCTCGACGAGCCGACCACCGGCTTGCACTTCGAGGACGTACGCCGGCTGCTGAGCGTGCTGTCGCGCCTGGTCGACCAGGGCAACACGGTGATCGTGATCGAGCACAACCTCGACGTGGTGAAGACCGCCGACTGGATCGTCGACCTCGGTCCCGAAGGCGGCGACGGAGGCGGGTCGGTAGTCGCCGAGGGCACTCCCGAGCAGGTGGCCAAGACCGCCGAGAGCCACACCGGCCGCTTCCTCGCGCCACTGCTCCCCGGCCTGTCCTGATCGCCGGGTGCCGGCGCCCGACCCCCGGCCGCTGCGGGCGGGGCGCGCGCCAGGATGGGGGCGTGCTGCAACGTCCGCCGCCGGGGACGATCCCCGACGCCCCCGGCTCCTACCAGTTCCGCGACCGGGACGGCCGGGTGATCTACGTCGGCAAGGCCAAGTCGCTTCGCAGCCGACTGTCGAGCTACTTCCAGAACCCGGCCCACCTCCAGCCCCGCACCGCCCAGATGGTGGCCTCGGCCGAGACCGTCGAGTGGATCCAGGTCCGCAACGACGTCGAAGCCCTGATGCTCGAGTACAGCCTGATCAAGCAGCACAAGCCGCGTTTCAACGTGCGGTTGACCGACGACAAGAGCTACCCGTTCCTCGCGGTCACCGTCGGCGACGAGTGGCCCCGGGCGACGGTCCGCCGAGGGTCTCGGGACAAGGGGAGCCGCTACTTCGGTCCCTACGCCCACGCCTACGCCATCCGGGAGACCCTCGACTCGCTGCTGCGGACCTTCCCGATCCGGACCTGCAGCGACGGCAAGTTCCGCACCCATCAGCGTCAAGGCCGACCGTGCCTGCTCTACCACATCGAGAAGTGCGCCGGCCCCTGCATCGGAGCTGTGGACCGCGACCTCTACCAGGGCATGGTCGGGGAGCTGATGGGCTTCCTCGGGGGTGACACCCAGCCGGTGGTCCGCCGGCTCGAGGCGGAGATGGACGAGGCGGCCGAGTCGCTCGAGTTCGAGCGGGCGGCCCGGCTCCGGGACCGCCTGCTCGCAGTGCGCAGAGCGAGCGAGAAGCAGCAGATGGTCACCGAGCGGGCCGAGGACCTCGACTGTTTCGGACTGGTCGACGACGAGCTCGAGGCAGCGGTCCAGGTGTTCTACGTGCGGCGCGGCCGGGTCGTCGGTCGCAAGGGGTTCGTCGTCGACAAGGTCGACGACCTCGACGCCGCCCAGCTCGTCGCCCAGGTCGTCGAGCAGCACTACGCCGACGCCCCCCTCGGCGTGCCCCCACTCGTGCTGGTGCCCACCCCTCCCGAGGACGGCGGGGTGCTCGAGGAGTGGCTGGCGGCCCAGCGCGCCGGCGGCCCGGGTGGCGCAGGTGTCCAGGGTGCCGGCGTCCCGGGTGGCGCAGGCCCGCTCCAGGGTGCCGGCGTCCCGGGTGGCGCAGGCCCGCTCCCGGGTGCCGGCGTCCCGGGTGGGGGAGGCCCGCGCCGGGGTGCCGGCGTCCCGGGTGGGGGAGGCCCGGACCGGGCGGCGGTGGGTGGGGTGGAGTGGTGGGCTGCCGACGCCCGCTACCGGGTGGAGCGCAGCGTCAACCCCGAGGCCCGTGGCGGTCTGCGCGTCGAGCTGCGGGTACCGCAGCGGGGGGAGAAGAAGGCGCTGCTCGAGATGGTCACCAGCAACGCCGCCGAGGAGCTGTCCCGTCACCGTCTCCGGCGCGCCTCCGACCACAACTCGCGGGCCCGGGCGCTGAACGCCCTGCAGGAGGCGCTGGACCTGCCGGTCGCGCCGCTGCGGATCGAGTGCTACGACATGAGCCACCTGCAGGGCAGCGACTACGTCGGCTCGATGGTCGTGATGGAGGACGGGATCGCCCGTCCCTCCGAGTACCGCCGTTTCAAGGTCCGCACCGTCGAGGGCAGTGACGACTACGCGGCGATGGAGGAGGTCCTCGGCCGGAGGCTCTCCGCTTACCTCGAGGACCGGGGCAAACCGGTGGAGGACCGCAAGCGGCGCTTCGCCTACCCCCCGCAGCTGCTGGTGGTCGACGGCGGCAAGGGACAGCTGGCAGTGGCCGAGGCGGTCGTGGCCCGTCTCGGCCTCGGGGAGGAGATCCCTGTCGCCGCCCTGGCGAAACAGTTCGAGGAGGTGTACCGCCCGGGTCGGGACGAGCCGGTACGGATACCCCGGGGCTCCGAGGCGCTGTACCTCTTGCAGCAGGTGCGTGACGAGGCGCACCGCTTCGCGATCGCCTACCACCGGACCCTCCGGGGCAAACGGATGACCACCTCCGCCCTCGACGGCGTACCCGGGCTCGGACCGGCACGGCGCAAGCGGCTGGTATCCGAGCTCGGTGGGGTCGCCGGTACCAAGGCGGCCCCCCTCGAGGTCCTCCTCGGCTTGGCCTGGCTCCCCGAAGCGGTTGCGATCGCTACCTACCAGGCGCTGCATCCCGAGAGCTGAGCGACGGCCGGCGGGGATCAGCGGCCCTCGGCGTCGAGGGCGAGCGCCCTGCGGATCTCGGCCACGACCCGGGCGCCGTCAGCCACGACGTCCCGCCAGGTGTAGACGAGCACCCGCATGCCCGACATCCCGAGCTGGTTGCGCCGGCGGGCGTCGTAGCCCATCTGCTCGGGTGACCAGTGGAAGGCGAAGCCGTCGACCTCGACGAACAGGCGCTCCGAGAGCTTCACGTCCAAGCGGAAGCAGCTCTCCTCCCCGGCGCGCACCTCGACCCCGAGGGGCACGATCCCTGCGGCGGCGAGGAGGCAGAGCAGCCGGCGCTCCAGTGCGCTCGGCTCGGGGGCTCCGCGGAACCCCCGCCTCGAGAGTGCCTCCCCCAGTGCGGCCGGGCCGTGCCTACCCCTGCCCCGGAGCCTCCCGACCTCCGCGTCGAGGGCCGCAGCGGAGACCAGCCGGGAAGCGACGGCAGCGTCGAGCAACGAGTCGAGCTCGCCGGCGTCCAGCTGGCCCGCCAGGTCCACCAGGGTGCGCAAGGGGTCGGTGCAGGCGAACCCGTGCCGTTCGCACCAGCGCAGCGGGCCCGCAGGCCGGTGCACCTCGGCTCCGAGCACCCGGCCGGGACCGCTCCGGCCCACCGTCACGACCGGTCGCTCAGGCGCTGCGGCGAAACCCCAGAGCCAGGCGGCCGAGCGGTGCGAAGCGAGCGCGGAGGGTCCGGCCCTGCGCAGCGCGACCTCGAGGCGCTGCTCGGGGCAGTCCGGGGCGGCACGGCTGCGGACGAGCCCGCCGCTGAGCGCTTCCCACTCCCCCCGGGCGACCCGGGTGGCGACCTGCTCGCGGGTGATCCCGAGCGCTCGCAACTCGGACCGGCTGACCACGCCGTGGGACTTGCGGAGCCGCTGCTGGAGCTCCCGGCCGACTGCGCTGGACTGTTTCATGACGTTTCAGAGTATCCCACTCAATGACAACGCTCCAGCGGTGGCGCGACCTCGGTGAACTGGGTCGGCGATCGCGAGCTTGGTGAGGTTGCGACGCTGCAACCCCGCGCTGGCTCACCGAAGTCGCCTTTCCGCGCCCAGCTCACCCGGTTGGCTCAGGATCCGTTGGGGAAAGACCTCCACTTCCCTGACCCCGGCCCGCGAGGAGGACTCCTGCCGATCCGGCCGGCCCGCCGGCGCCCCGGCGCTTCGGCCATCACG
>JAKABK010000259.1 GCA_021796905.1 Actinomycetes bacterium | reverse complement strand
TCGGACCTCGTGGGGACGCCGACCCGTAGGGGACGCGGAAAAACGAGCTGCGAACGCGCACCACATCCGGCCGGGACCGCTCTCGGTCCCTTCGACAGTGCCGTCGGCCTCAGCTCGAGGCTCTACGGGGTCGGGTTCATCGAACCAGCCCGGCCGGGGTCGGGGTCGACGTGCAGCGCTCAGTCGGCCCCGGCGGGGTCCCACCACATCGCCACGATCTCGACCGGCCGGTCGGGCAGCTCGGCGAGGGCGGCCGCCACCTCGGCTCCACGCGAGGCGGGCAGGCACAGCTGCCGGCGGACCATCGAAACATGCGCCGGGTCGGTCCGGTCCCGATGGCCCGGGCGGTTCGCGCGAACGACCGTCGGGGTGACCCCGAGATCGGAGAGCACGTCGAGGAGGTCGTCCGCAGAGGGTCCCTGCGGGCGGTCGATGTCCCAGAAGCGCTGCCAGAGAGGGGCGGTGGCGCAAAGCGGGTGCCGGGCGGTCATCTCGAGCACGACCCGCCGGCGGGCGTGGCCGGCGAGGGCGGCGACGAAGGGTCCGATGTCGGCCACGTTGTAGACCACGTGGGCGCAGACGACGACGTCGGCGGCGGGCACCGCCGGGGCGATCCCCGGCCAGGTGCCGTGCACCTCGCTGTGCGCGACGCCGGCGGCCGCGGCGTCGGCCGCGAACAGGGCGAGCAGATCGGCGGAGGCGTCGACCCCGGTGACCTGCCCGGCTGGCGGGACGAGGCCGAGGGCGGCGGCCCCCCCGCCGCAGCCGACGTCGAGGACGCTGCCTCCCGCTGGTAGTGCTTCGCGCGCAGCCGCCCGGGAAGGGCTGTCGGGCTCCTGGGGGCGTGCCGAGGCCCGGAACACCGCCGCCGGGAACCCCCACGGCGGCTCCGGGGCTCGGGCGAGGATCTCCTCGGGGATCGCCCATGCGGCGAGCTGCTCGGCCCAGCGGGCCAGCGCGTCGGACCGGCTCGCTCCGTCGGTCGTGGTCGGGGTGGGCACCTACGGCAGTGTCGCAGGACCCGGTCCGGCCCACAATCTGGGCGACCACCCGCTCCAGGTGGGTACCCGGCCAGGGAGGGCTGGTCGCGGATCTAGTCGCCCAGCTCCTTGCGCCGGCGGGTCACGTAGTCCTCGAGCTCGGCGCGCACGGCGTCGTCGAGGGGTGGGGGCTCGTAGGTGTCGAGCGTCTTCTGGGCGATCTCCCCGGCCCGGGCGGCGGTGTCCTTGGCCCCCTCCCGGTTCCAGCGCTCGAAGTTCTGCGAGCTGGACAGGAGGGGCCGGTAGAAGCAGGTGCGGAAGCGCTCCATCGTGTGGGCGGCACCGAGGAAGTGCCCTCCGTGGCCGACCTCCTCGTGGGCGCCGAAGGCGAGGCTCTCCTCGTCGATCTCCAGGGGGGTGAACTCCTCGCGCAGCATCCGCAGCAGCTCGACGTCGACGATGAACTTCTCGTAGCCGCTCACCAGGCCCCCCTCGAGCCAGCCGGCGGAGTGCATCACGAAGTTGGTGCCGGCGAGGAACGTCGGCAGCAGGGTCATCAGGGCCTCGTAGCCGGCCTGGGCGTCGGCGGTCTGGCTGGAGGTGAGCCCACCGCCGGCGCGGAACGGCAGCCCGAAGTGCCGGGCGATCTGGCCGGTGCAGAGCAGGCCGACGGCCGACTCGGGGGTGCCGAAGCACGGCGAGCCGGACTGCATGTCGATGTTCGAGAGGAACGAGCCGAAGATCACCGGGCAGCCCTCGCGCACCAGTTGCGCGAGGGCGATACCGGCGAGGGCCTCGGCGAGCTGCTGGGTGAGCGTCGCTGGTATCGACACCGGCGACATCGCCCCCATGAGCAGGAAGGGGGTGAGCACGACCGGCTGGTTGGCCCGGTTGTACTCGAACTGGGCGTCGAGCATCCGGTCGTCCCAGCGCAGCGGCGAGTTGCAGTTGATCAGCGAGATGGTCGCCGGCGTCGCCTCGATCGCCTCCCGGCTGCCGAAGAGGATCTCGGTCATCGCGATCGTGTCGGCGGCGTTGACCCCCGAGACCACGTTGCCCATGTAGATCTTGTCGGTGAGGCTCTGCAGGGCGTAGATCATGTCGAGGTGGCGGGAGTCGAGCGGCGTGTCGTTGGGCTCGCAGATGATCCCGCCGGCCGAGTCGAGCTCGGGGAACGACTGGGCGAGCATCGAGAAACGCCGGAAGTCCGACATCGTCGCGTCCCTGCGGACCTCCCCCTCCCGCACGAACGGCGGACCGTAGACGCCGCTGAAGACCATGTGGTCTCCGCCGATGTGGACGCTGTTGGCCGGGTTCCGGGCCTGGACGTCGAACTCCCTCGGGGCCTTGGCGACCTGGGCGAGCACGAAGTCGGGGTCCAAGAAGACCGTCTGGCCGTCGGTGCGCTGGCCGGCGTCGGCGAACAGCTGCACCGCCTCGGGCTTGACGAACTGGACCCCGATCTCGCTGACGATCCGTCGCCAGCCCCGGTCGAGCACGTCGATGGCGTCGGGGGAGAGGATCTCGTAGCGGGGCATCCGGTTGGTGAACACGACCACATCGTAGAACACAGTTCCACGACATGGAACCCTTTGCTAGGATGGGACATGTGACCAAAGCCCCGACCGGGACCCAGGCCGTCGATCGGGCTGCGCGGCTGCTCACCGAGATCGTCGAGCGGGCAGAGCCGGGCACCTCCAGCGAGCTGGCGGCGGCGAGCGGTCTGGCCAAGTCCACGACCTCCCGGCTCCTGACCGCGCTCGAACGCAACGGGCTGGTCGAGCGCGACGTCGACGGCACCTACCGTGCGGGGGAGCTGTTCGCACGCTACGGCTCGCGCAGCGGCGGTCTCGCCGACCTGGCGATCGTCGCCCGACCCCACCTCGAGCACCTCGGGCAGCTGACCGGCGAGACGGTCAACCTCGGGGTGGAACAGTCCGGGGCGGTGCAGCAGGTCGCCCAGGTCGACAGCCCTCATGTGCTCGGGGCGGCCAACTGGGTGGGTCGTCTGGTGCCGTTGCACTGCACCGCCCTCGGCAAGGTGCTGCTCGCCCACGGAGCGGCCCGTCTACCCCCCGGTCGCCTCGAGCGCCTCACCGAGCGCACCGTCACCAGTCGGTCGGCCCTGGCCGCCGAGCTCGACGAGGTCCGCCGACGGGGCTGGGCGGTCACCGACGAGGAGCTCGAGGCCGGCCTGGTCGCTGTCGCCGCGCCGGTATCGACCGAGAGCGCAGCGGTCGTCGCCGCGTTGTCGGTGACCGGTCCCACCGCCCGTGTGGGGCCGGCACGGGTGCGGGAGCTGGCAGTCCAGTGCATGAAGGAAGCGAGCGCCTTGTCGGAGGCTCTCGGTTACAGACCCCGAAAGGTTGGTGCAGCATGAACCGCGACGAGCTACTGAGACAGCTCTACGACGACACCCTCGTCGGTAACGCCCCGAGCGTCCTCGAGTTGACCCGGCAGGGGCTGGCGATGGACGTCGGTCCCGACGAGCTGCTCTTCGAGGCGCTCATCCCCTCCCTCGAGGAGGTCGGAGCCCGCTTCGAGCGGGGCGACTTCTTCGTTCCCGAGATGCTCGTCGCGGGCAAGGCCATGGCCGGGGCCCTCGAGGTCCTCCGCCCCCTGCTCGCCGAGACCGGTGCCGAGACGATGGGCACCTTCGTGATGGGCACGGTCAAAGGCGACGTCCACGACATCGGCAAGAACCTGGTGAACATCATGCTCGAGGGCGCCGGGTTCCAGGTGATCGACCTCGGTGTGCAGGTCGCCCCAGAGAAGTTCGTCGCCGCGATCGAGGAGCACAAGCCCGACATCGTCGGGTTCTCGGCGTTCCTCACCACCACCATGCCG
>JAKABK010000258.1 GCA_021796905.1 Actinomycetes bacterium | reverse complement strand
GAGACGACCGCTCTGGTGCTCGCCGCCGGCGGCGGCCGGCTGGCCCCCAAGCTCGTGGCCGCCGTCAAGGCCCGGGGGCACATCCGATCGACTGCCGTGGGTCGCGACACCCGGGCGTGGGTCCACGAGCGGTTGCGCCACAGCGGTCTGCGGGTCGACGCCGGGGCCGAGGCGCGCATCGAGGCCCACCTCGGATCGGACCTCAGCCGTCTGCCCGGGCTGGTCGACGTGCTGGTCTCCGCCCACGGGGCAGGCGCCCGCCTCGGCGTCGACGACGTCACCCCCTATCTCGGGGAGGCGGGCGGTGTCGCCCCCTGGGACCTGACCGACGCGATCGACGCCGGGGCCTCCGACCGGGCGCTCGGCGCCCTCCACCGGCTGCTCGGCGCCGGGCAACGCCACCCTCTCGTGGTCCTCTCGGTGTTGGCCCGCCACTTCGGGAACCTGCTGGCGGTCGACAGCCCGTCGATCACGACCGAGCAGGCCGCCGCCGAAGCCCTCGGGATCGCCAAGGGTCGCAGCACCTTCCCCGCCAAGAAGGCCCTCACCTCGCTCCGCCGTTACGGCAGTCCCGGGGTCGCCCGCGCGCTCGGCCTGCTCGCCGACGCCGAGGTCGACCTGAAGGGTGCCACCGACCTGCCCGGTGAGCTGGTACTCGAGGTCCTCGTCGCCCGGCTCTGCTTCCTCGCCCGTGCCGGCGGTCCCCGCCGCCGCTGAGGTCCTCGCCGCCCGACGCTCCGGTCCCCCACGGCTGCGTGCGCCGGTAGGTGGGGCACCGGGAGCCCCGGCGGGTGTGCCTAGTGCTCCGATGCGGTCAGCTGGTTGTAGCGGCGCATGAGCCGGGCCTTGCGGTTGGAGGCCTGGTTCTTGTGGATGATGCCTCGCGAGACCGCCTTGTCCAGGCGCTTGACCGCGACGCGCAGGTCCTCGGCTGCGGTGTCCGCACCGGTCCCCGCCGAGCGGACCGCCGTCTTGATCCGGGTCCTGATCTCGGACTTGGCCGCCTTGTTGCGGAGCCGGGCCTTCTCGTTGGTCCGGTTGCGCTTGATCTGACTCTTGATGTTGGCCACGTCGTCCTACCGGATAGGGGTCGGGGGAGCCCGCAGATGCTATCAGCCCTGCGGGGTGCCCAGGTACAGCCGGGCGGCGTGGAGGACCAGCTCGAGCGAGCCGTCCAATCCGAACGCGGTGGTGTCGACCCACAGGTGGTACCAGCCGGGGTCGAGCGGGTCGGCTCGGTAGAGGCGGCGTACCCACAGCTCCCGTGAGTGGTCGGTCTGGGACAGACGCTGCGCCGCGCGTTCCTCGGGGATCCCCTCGATCGTCGCCGCCTGGCGGGCCCTGGCGGCAACCGGTCCGTCGAGGCGGACATGCAGGCTGCGCGGCCGGTCCGCGAGGACCACCGCCCCGGCCCGTCCGAGCACCACGGCGCCGGCGCCTTCCCGGATGCCCTTCAGGCCCGCCTCGGCCTGCTCGCGCAGCTCCTCCTCGGGCTCGACGAGGATCGGTGGGGCGGACAGCCCGTAGACGCCGGCCGCTCTGGCCAGGTAGGTGAACAGGCGGCTACCGGGTGAGGCGGCCCGTTCGCTCTCGCTCAAGCCCTCCTCGGAGTGGACGTCGTCGAGGTTGCGACCCGCCTCCTCGCTCACGTCGGCAGTGAGGAGGCGGTCGACCATCGGAAGACCGAGGGCTTTTGCCAGGCGGGGCGCGATCACGCTGCCGCCCGCGCCGTAGCTCGCCGAGATGGTGATCACCGGACCGATGTCTTCGCTCACCGCGCGCAATGTAATCCCTGGGCCAGACTGGAGGGGTCGTGAGCCCCCTGACGTTGTCGTCGATCCGGAACCTGTCGATCGTGGCCCACGTGGACCACGGGAAGTCGACCCTGTCGGACCGCATCCTCGAGCTGACCGGCGCGGTCGACGCCCGGGACATGCGCGAGCAGTACTTCGACTCGATGGACATCGAGCGGGAGCGGGGCATCACCATCAAGGCCCAGAACGCCCGGGTCGGCTGGAAGGGTCACACGATCCACCTGATCGACACCCCCGGTCACGTCGACTTCGGCTACGAGGTGAGCCGCAGTCTCGCCGCCTGCGAGGGGGTGGTGCTGCTCGTCGACGCCGCGCAGGGCATCGAGGCGCAGACCCTGGCCAACGCCTACCAGGCGCTCGAGCACGACCTCGAGATCGTCGCCGCCCTCAACAAGATCGACCTGCCCGCCGCCGACCCCGAACGTTACGCGGCCGAGATCGAGAAGGTCCTCGGCGTCCCGGCCGACGAGATCCTCCGGGTCTCCGCCAAGACCGGTGAGGGGGTGGCGGAGCTGCTCGACGCGATCTGCGAGCGGATCCCACCGCCGGCCGGCGACCCCGACGCCCCGCTGCAAGGTCTGATCTTCGATTCCTACTATGACCAGTACCGGGGGGTGGTGAGCGCGGTACGGGTCTTCAACGGCCACCTGTCGGCGGGGACCCGGTTGCGCTTCATGCAGGCCGGGCGCACCCACGACGTGGAGGAGATCGGGGTGCGCCTCCCGGCGCCGACCCCGGTTGCCGCCCTCGGGCCGGGGGAAGTCGGTTACCTGATCGCCGGTATCAAGGATGTCGGCGAGGCTCGCTCCGGTGAGACGGTCACCGAGTTGGCGCGACCGGCGACGGAGCCGCTCGCCGGTTACCAGGACCCGAAGCCGATGGTGTTCTGTGGGCTGTACCCGCTCGACGGGGACGAGCTGTCCAGCCTCCGGGAGGCGCTCGAGAAGCTGCGCTTGAACGACGCTTCGGTCACCTACCAGCCGGAGACCTCCGGCGCTCTCGGCTTCGGCTTCCGGTGCGGGTTCCTCGGACTGCTGCACATGGAGATCGTGCGGGAACGCCTGGAGCGGGAGTTCCGCTTGTCGCTCATCGCCACCGCCCCGAGCGTCGAGTACCGGGCGCACCTGACCGACGGGTCGACGGTGGAGGTCCACAACCCGAGCGAGATGCCCCCACCCCAGAAGCTCGAGTCGATCGAGGAGCCGTACCTGCAGGCGACGATCCTCACCCCGGCTGAGTACACCGGCACCCTCATGGAGCTCTGCCAGTCCCGACGGGGTGACATGGTGCGCATGGAGTACCTCGGCCCGGAGCGCTTGGAGCTGGTGTACCGGATCCCCCTCGGAGAGGTGGTGATGGACTTCTTCGACGCACTGAAGAGCCGGACCAAGGGTTACGCCAGCCTCGACTACGAGCCGGCGGGGTGGGAGGCGGCAGAGCTGGTCAAGCTCGACGTGCTGTTGAACGGGGTCCCGGTCGACGCCTTCAGCGCGGTGGTGCACCGCAGCCAGGCCCAGGACTACGGCCGGAAGATGACCGAGAAGCTCAGGGAGCTGATCCCGCGCCAGTTGTTCGACGTGCCGATCCAAGCGGCGGTCGGCGGGCGGATCATCGCCCGGGAGACGGTGAAGGCCAAACGCAAGGACGTGCTCTCCAAGTGCTACGGGGGCGACATCACCCGCAAGCGCAAGCTGCTCGAGAAGCAGAAGGAGGGCAAGAAACGGATGAAGAGCATCGGTCGGGTGGAGGTCCCCCAGGAGGCGTTCATCCAGGCCCTCCGCCTCGAGGAGTAGACGCCCGGGCCGGCCCCGCAGGTCCCGCAGGCCCCGGAGGCCCCACAGCGCCGGGCGCCGCTGCCCCCGGCCGGAGCGCCGCGGGTCTTCGACCCGAGGCGCTGAGTCCGGCTACGGTCGGACCGATGAGCGAAGCTGCAGCGGGGCCCGGTCCTTTCGTCGACCTCGCGGCCTTCGGGGCCATCCCCCGGGTGACGGGTCTGGCGGCGTCGAACGCCGGT
>JAKABK010000257.1 GCA_021796905.1 Actinomycetes bacterium | reverse complement strand
CGCCGACGAGCAGCTCGGGCCGCTCCCTGCCCCGCAGGCCGGCCGCCCGGAGCAGCTCCTTGGTCGGCACGTCGAGGATCGAGCGGCGGAGTACGGGGCTGGCGAGACCGGGGAAGTTCTTCTCCATCGTGTCCGCCGCGTCGTCGTCGATCTCGACGGCTGCCGCGGTGCGGAACCCGGCGCGGGCGACGCCGAGGTCGAGGCCGCCCGCCCCGGAGAACAGGGAGATCGCGACCCCGTGCAGCGTCACCCGCCCGATCCTGCCAGGTTCGCTCGCCTGCTGGGCGGACCGAGGATCGAGCGGGGCTCGGGCACGCCCCTTCGCGCTCCGTACCCTCCGCTCGCCGCCCGGGAGACGGGTCCCGAAGGTGGGCTGTCGAGCCGGACGCCGGCGCGCGCAGACGGCCCGGGCGATCGCCCGGGCCGTCTGGGTTCAGGAATGACCTGGGAACAGCGAGAGGCTCAGAAGCCCATCCCGCCCATGCCGCCCATCCCGCCGCCTCCGCCGGCAGGGGCCGGCGCCGGCTTCTCCGGCTTGTCGGCGACGAGCGCCTCGGTGGTGAGCAGGAGCCCGGCGATCGAGGCTGCGTTCTGCAGCGCCGAGCGGGTCACCTTGGCGGGGTCGATCACCCCGGCCTTGACCAGGTCCTCGAACTCCCCGCTGACCGCGTTGAGGCCGGTCGTCCCGGTCTCGCGCTCGGCGTGCTCGATGATCACGCTGCCCTCGAGGCCGGCGTTGAAGGCGATCCACTTGAGCGGCTCCTCGACCGCCTTGCGGACGATCGAAGCGCCGGTCGCCTCGTCACCCGAGAGCGACGCGACCACCTTGTCGATCGCAGCCCGCGAGCGGAGCAGGGCGGTGCCCCCACCGGGGACGATGCCCTCCTCGATCGCCGCGCGGGTCGCCGAGAGGGCGTCCTCGATGCGGTGCTTCTTCTCCTTGAGCTCGACCTCGGTGGCTGCGCCGACGCGGACTACGGCGACCCCGCCGGACAGCTTGGCGAGACGCTCCTGGAGCTTCTCCTTGTCCCAATCCGAGTCGGACTCCTCGATCTCCCGCTTGATCTGGGCGATCCGTCCCTTGACGTCGGCTTCGCTGCCGGCGCCCTCGACGATGGTGGTGTTGTCCTTGTCCACGACCACCTTGCGGGCGTGGCCGAGCAGGTCCAAGGTGGCGTTCTCCAGCTTGAGACCGACCTCCTCGGAGATCACCTGGCCGCCGGTGAGGATCGCGAGGTCACCGAGCATCGCCTTGCGCCGCTCGCCGAAGCCGGGGGCCTTGACCGCGACCGAGGTGAACGTCCCCCGGATCTTGTTGACCACGAGGGTCGCCAGGGCCTCACCCTCGACGTCCTCGGCGATGATGAGCAGGGGCTTGCCACCCTGCATCACCTTCTCGAGGACCGGGACCAGGTCGTGGACCGCGCTGATCTTCGAGTTGACGATCAGGATGTAGGGGTCGTCGAGGGTGGCTTCCTGACGCTCGGCGTCGGTCACGAAGTACGGCGAGAGGTAGCCCTTGTCGAACTGCATCCCCTCGGTGAAGTCGAGCTCGAGACCGAAGGTGTTGGACTCCTCGACGGTGACCACCCCGTCCTTGCCGACCTTGTCGATGGCGTCGGCGATGACCTCGCCGATCGAGGGGTCGGCGGCCGAGATCGACGCGACCTGGGCGATCTCGCTCTTGTCGTCGACGTCCTTGGCGAGGTCCTTGATCGACTGGACCGCGGCTGCGACCGCCTTGTCGATCCCCCGCTTGAGCGAGGTGGGACTGGCACCGGCGGCCACGTTGCGCAGGCCCTCACGGACGAGGGCCTGGGCGAGCACCGTGGCGGTGGTGGTGCCGTCGCCGGCGACGTCATTGGTCTTGGTCGCGACCTCCTTGACGAGCTGGGCCCCCATGTTCTCGAAGGGGTCCTCGAGCTCGACCTCGCGGGCGATGGTCACCCCGTCGTTGGTGATCGTCGGGGCGCCGAACTTCTTGTCGATGACCACGTTGCGGCCCTTGGGGCCGATCGTCACCTTGACCGCGTCGGCGAGCTTGTTGACCCCCGCCTCGAGGCTGCGACGAGCGTTCTCGTCGAACTTGAGCTGCTTGGGCAACTTACTTCACCACCTTCGCGAGGACGTCACGGCTGGTGAGGATCAACAGGTCCTCACCGTCGACGGTGATCTCGGTACCGCCGTACTTGGAGTAGACCACCTTGTCGCCGACCGCGACGTCGAGGGGGATCAGCTCACCGCTGCTCTCGGCGCGCCGGCCGGGGCCGACGGCGAGCACCTCGCCCTGCTGGGGCTTCTCCTTGGCGGTGTCGGGGATGACCAGGCCCGAGGCCGTGGTCTCTTCCGCCTCGCTGGGGCGGACGACGATTCGATCATCGAGCGGCTGCAGGCTCATGGGTGTTGCGCCTCCGTTGGCACATAGGGAACCGGGAACTCCGGCGTTAGCACTCTCACCGGACGAGTGCTAACGATACCGGCCCGCAGCGGTTAGTTCAACCCCGGGTCCGGCACTCGGGGACTTCTCCTGCCACCGAGGTCGCAGAGCCGGGCCCGGTGCCGCCGGGAGCGGGCGCTCGACGCCGGCGGGCCCCGAGCAACCGGCGCTCGGCAGCCGGCCAGCGGGCCTCCGGCCACATCGTCATCCCCGCCCAGGAGACGGTGTCGACCTCAGCGTCGCCGAGGCGGAAACGGACCGTCTCCCCCTCCGAGCCGAAACTGCTCGTCTCGGTGATCCTGAGGGTGGTCGGATCGAGCGGCTCGAGGCGCTCGGCGTCGGCGAACGGCTTCCAGCTGTCCGGGGTGCCGACGCTCAGTCCGCCGCGGTGGGCGACCACGTCGGCCACCGACCACAGGTTCACGTAACGCCCCTCGAGGCGGCGCAGCGACCGGGAGCGGGCCGGTGTGGCGCCGGCGGCACCCGCCTGGAAGTGGTCGATCACGTGCAGGACGCCCCGGGCGATCTCCGACGCCGGTCCGTCGCAACCGTTGGTGAGGGCGGTGACGACCAGGCCTTCGGCCGGGTCGGCGAGGGTCTTGGTGATCTGACCGGGGAAGCCGCCGCCGTGACCGAACAGCTTGCGGTCCCCGACCCGGATCAGCTCGAGGCCGAGCCCGTAGTCCTCGTCACCGCCGGGCCCGGGTCGCTCGACGCGCCAGTGGACCCGTTGCATCTCCCGCTTGGCGGGATCCCCGAGGACCTTGCGCGACCCGGGAACGAGGGCGGTGAACCACCGGCAGAGGTCGACCGCGTCGGAGGCGAAGCCGGTGGCGGGGGCGAGGGCCCGGGTGTCGACTGCTGGGATGGTGGGCCGGGAGCCGTCCGGGCGGCGGCGACCGTGTCCGGTCACGCCGGGCTCGCCGGGTGCCGGCTCGGGGGTGATCGAGGCCAGGCCGAGCGGTGCGAGCACCGACTCGGAGACCTGCTCGTGGTAGCTGCGACCGGTCACCTCCTCGATCACCGCGCCGGCCAGGCCGTAGCCGAAGTTCGAGTACTTCATCGCCACGTCCGGTTCGAGGACCAGCTCGGCGTCGAGGACCTCGGCCCGCAACTGGTCCCGGTCGGGGAAGGGCCTGCCGAGCTGCCAGAACTCCGAGTCGAGCCCGTCGCGGACGATCCCCGCCCCGTGGCAGAGGAGCTGGCGGACGCTCACGTCCCGCCAACGCCGGTCCCGGTGGTCCGCGAGCCAGCCCAGGTGGTCGACGACCGGGTCGTCGAGCCCGAGCCGGCCGCGCTCCACGAGCTGGAGCAGTGCCGCCGCGGTGAAGCTCTTGGAGTGGGAGGCGACCCGGAACACGTCGTTGGCGCCGAGGCGCCGGCCGGTACCGA
>JAKABK010000256.1 GCA_021796905.1 Actinomycetes bacterium | reverse complement strand
TCCACGCCGCCAAAGCTACCCGGGGCAAGATGTGGGGATGCAGCCGAGGATCGGGTTGGGCGTGGACGTCGGCGGATCCGGGATCAAGGGGGCTCCGATCGACCTGGTGTCGGGGGAGCTGACCGCCGAGCGCCACAAGGTGGCGACCCCCCGTCCGGCCACCCCCGCGGCGGTCGCCGCAGCGGTCGCCGAGGTCGTCGCCCATTTCGGGTGGGAAGCCCCCTTCGGGGCGACCTTCCCGGGGGTGATCACCGGGGGGGTGGCCCGCACCGCCGCCAACGTCGACCGCAGCTGGATCGGCACCGACGTCGCCGCCACCTTCGCAGAGGCGACCGGCCGGGAAGTGGTGGCGGTCAACGACGCCGACGCCGCGGGTCTCGCCGAGGTGCGCTGGGGGGCGGCGCGCGACCACGAAGGGCTCGTGCTGATCGTCACCCTCGGCACCGGGATCGGTACCGCCCTGGTCCACCAGGGCCGCCTCGTGCCGAACGTCGAGCTCGGCCACATCGAGCTCGACGGGGTGGACGCCGAGACCCGCGCCGCGGGCGCGGTACGGGAACGGGAGAACCTCGGGTGGGCGGAGTGGGCCGGACGGGTGCAGCGTTACCTCCGGGCCCTCGAGGCGTACCTGTGGCCCGACCTGATCGTCGTCGGCGGCGGGGTCAGCCGGCGGGCGAAGAAGTGGTTGCCGCTGGTCGAGCTGCGCACCCCGGTCGTGGCGGCCGGATTGCAGAACCAGGCAGGGATCGCCGGTGCGGCCCTGCTCGCCGGGTCGGAGTGAGGGTACGGTCCGGGTCATGGATGTCCTGGTCGCCGTGGGCGACGTCGCAGTGCCGCCCCGGCTCGCCGCCCGGGCCCGTCGCTTGATCAACGTCCCGGCCGGGCCGCTCGCAGGTCCGGAGGTCGCGGACCTGCGGGCGCACTTCCCGAGGTCGGTCGGGGTTATCGGCGAGCCCGACGAGCTGGTCGAGGTGGCCGACCAGTTGCACCGGGCGGGTTTCCCGGTGACGGTCTACACCGACGAGCCGCTCCCCCTCGACGACGGGATCGCCACCGAGCCGCTCACCGGGGTCGGCGCCGCGATCCGCGCCGCCGACTCACTGCTCGACCTGATCGGCGGCACCCCGCTGGTACGTCTCGACCGGACCGCCCGGGACCTGACCTGCACCCTGGTCGCCAAGCTCGAGTACCTGAACCCCGGCGGCAGCGTCAAGGACCGTCCCGCCCTGTGCATGATCGACGCGGCCGAGCGAGACGGGCTGCTCGGGCCCGGCGGCACGATCGTCGAGCCCACCTCGGGCAACACCGGGGTCGGTCTCGCGATCGTCGCCGCCCGACGCGGGTACCGCTGCGTGTTCACCATGCCCGACAAGATCGCCGAGGAGAAACGGGCGCTGCTTCGCGCCTACGGGGCGGAAGTCGTCGTCTGCCCGACCTCGGTGCCCCCCGAGCATCCCGACAGCTACTACTCCGTGGCGGAGCGGTTGAGCGCGACGACGCCGGGGGCGTTCCGGCCGAACCAGTACGCCAACCGCCACAACCCCGAGGCCCACCTCCGCTCGACCGGCCCGGAGATCTGGGAGCAGACCGCCGGGCGGGTCACCCACTTCGTGTGCTCGATCGGGACCGGCGGGACGATCTCGGGCACCGGCCGCTACCTCAAGTCCAAGAACCCGGCCATCGAGGTGATCGGCGCCGACCCCGAGGGCTCGGTGTACTCGGGGGGTGCCGGCCGGCCCTACCTCGTGGAGGGGATCGGGGAGGACTTCTGGCCCGAGACCTACGACCGGGGCGTCGCCGACCGGGTGGTGATGGTCTCGGACCGCGACAGCTTCCTCACCGCCCGGAGGGTCACCAGGGAGGAGGGGATCCTCGCCGGCGGGTCCTGCGGCACCGCGATCTGGGCCGCGCTCGAGGTCGGCCGTGACCTCGGCCCCGACGACGTGGTCGTGGTGCTGCTCCCCGACTCCGGCCGGGGTTACCTGTCGAAGGTCTACGACGACGGGTGGATGTCCGACCACGGCTTCTTGCACGCCGGCGGGGACACCCTCGCCTCGGTGCTCGGTCGCAAGGGCGTCGAGCTGCCACCACTGGTCCATGTCCATCCCGACGAGACGGTGCGATCAGCGATCGCGATCCTGAAGGAGTTCGGTGTCTCGCAGATGCCCGTGGTCCAGGCCGAGCCGCCGGTGGCCCTCGCCGAGGTGGTCGGCACGGTCAACGACCGACTGCTGCTCGAGGCCGCCTTCGAGGAGCCGGCGGTGATCGACGGGCCGGTGAGCGCCGTGATGGAACGCCCGTTGCCGACCGTCGGGGCCGGCGAGCCGGTCGCCCTCGCCGCGACCCGCCTCTCGGGGGGTGCGTCGGCGGTGCTGGTCATGGACGAGGGACGCCCGGTCGGTATCGTCACCCGATCCGACCTGCTCGACTACCTGGTCGGTGCGGGGGCGGTCAGGTGAGCGCCGGGAGCGACGCCGGCACGCCGGGGTTCGAGACCCTGGCGGTCCACGCCGGCCAGGACCCCGACCCGGTCACCGGAGCGGTGGTCCCCCCGGTGTCGGTGTCGACCACCTTCGCCCAGTCGGGTGTCGGCCGGCACGCCGGTTACGACTACAGCCGCAGCGGCAACCCGACCCGCACCGCCCTCGAGACCTGCATCGCGTCGCTCGAGGGTGCGCTCGGCGCCTCCGCGTTCGCCAGTGGGCTCGCCGCCGAGGACGCTGTGCTGCACCTGCTGCGCCCCGGCGACCACCTGATCGTCCCGAACGACGCGTACGGCGGTACCTACCGGCTGGTCGACCAGGTGTGGGGGCGTCTCGGGATCACCAACACCCCGGTCGACCTCGGCGACCTCGACGCGCTCGCCGCCGCCTGGCGTCCCGAGACCCGCATGGTCTGGGCCGAGACACCGACCAACCCCCGCCTCGGGATCGTCGACATCGCCGCCCTCGCCGAGTGCGTGCACGACCGGGGAGCCCGCCTGGTGGTCGACAACACCTTCGCCACCCCCTGGCTGCAGCAACCGCTCGCCCTCGGCGCCGACGTGGTGGTGCACTCGTCCACCAAGTACCTCGGCGGCCACAGCGACGTCGTCGGCGGGATCGTCGCGAGCAACGACGAGGCGGTCCTCCAGGCGGTCGGTCACGTCCAGAACTCGGTGGGGGCGGTGCCAGGACCGTGGGACTGCTACCTGACCCTTCGGGGCGTGAAGACCCTCGCGCTGCGCATGGAGCGCCAGTGCGCCACCGCCGCGACCGTCGCTGCCGCTCTCGGCGCGCACCCTGGGGTCGAGGCAGTGCTCTGGCCCGGACTGCCCGACCATCCCGGCCACGACGTGGCGACCCGGCAGATGCGAGGTTTCGGGGGGATGGTGTCGTTCGTCGTCGCCGGCGGTGAGGAGATCGCCCTGAAGGTGGCGGCCGGCACCCGGTTGTGGACCCTCGCCGAGTCGCTCGGAGCGGTCGAGTCGCTGATCGAGCACCCGCACCGCATGACCCACGCGTCGGTCGCCGGCTCCCCCCTCGAGGTGCCCGGCGGCCTGCTGCGCCTCTCGGTCGGCCTCGAGACCCCCGCCGATCTGGTCGCCGACCTGCTCGGGGCGCTCGAGCGGGCCGGGAGCTGACCCGCCGCGGCCCGGACCTCGATCTCCCAGACGTCACCATCTGAGGGACCGAGCAGGCCAGAGCGAAGCAGCGACGCCCCGGCCCGGCCAACCAGCGAAGTAGCTAAGCCGCCTGTACCGCCTCGTCCCGAGCAGTAGCCGCCGGCGCCACGGGCGCCAGTTCGGTCCGCTCGGCGTCGAGCCTCACCGCAGCCACGACGGGGACGCCGTCAGGCAGGCCGGCCACCG
>JAKABK010000255.1 GCA_021796905.1 Actinomycetes bacterium | reverse complement strand
GACGCCGACCCCCCAGCTCGGGGGCATCCCCGAGCGCAGCGCCGACGCCGAAGTGGTCGAGCCGACCTCCGGGGTCCGCCTTGCGCTGTCGACCTTCGCCGACAACGGCTTGGCAGTCGGCGGGGTCGCCGTGTTGGTCCTGATCGTCTTGTTCAGCTTCGTCGGCCCTTTGATATATCACACTGATCAGGTGACCACCAACCTGATCAACGAGAACCTGCCACCCTCGGCGGCCCACCTGCTCGGCACGTCGCCCGAGGGGCGAGACGAGCTCGGCCGGCTGATGCTCGGGGGGCAGTCGACGATCGAGGTCGGCCTCGGCGTCGGGGTCCTCGCCACGCTGTTCGGGCTGGTCTACGGCGCCCTGTCGGGATATGTCGGGGGGGTGCTCGACGCCGTGCTGATGCGCATCGTCGACGCCATGCTGTCGATCCCCTACCTGTTCTTCGTGGTCCTGCTCGCCGCGTTGGTACAGCCGAACCTGCTGATCGTGATCCTCGTGCTCTCCGCGGTGAGCTGGCTGTCCACCGCGAGGCTGGTGAGAGGCGAGACCCTGTCGCTGCGGACCCGTGACTACGTGGTCGCCTCGCAGGGCTTCGGTTCCAGGGCCGGCCGGATCATCGGACGTCACATCACCCCCAACCTGCTCGGGGTGGTGGTGGTCAACGCAACCCTGAAGGTCGCCGACGCGATACTCGCCTTCGCAGCGATCGCCTACCTGGGTCTCGGCCCGCCGCCGCCGGCGACGAACTGGGGTCGGATGCTCTCCTCCGGGATCAACAACCTCTTCGACGGTTACTGGTGGCAGCTGTGGCCCGCCGGTGTGCTGATCGTGCTGACGGTCCTCGCGGTGAACGTGATCGGCGACGGTCTCTCCGACGTCGTCGAAGTCCGCCTCCAGAAGAGGTGACCCGATCCGTGGGCTACAGGGGAAGGAGCACTCCGGTTGGCTGAACGGGTGTTGGAGGTGGAGCACCTGAGCACCGAGTTCCACCTGCGCAGCGGAGCGGTACGCGCCGTCGAGGACGTCTCGTTCCACGTCGACGCAGGCGAGTGCCTCGGCCTGGTCGGGGAGTCGGGATGCGGCAAGAGCACCACCGGACTGTCGATCGTCCGGCTCCTCCCCCGCTCCGGCCACGTCGTCGGCGGCCGGGTGCTGCTAGGCGGCAGGGACCTGGTCGCCTTGACCGACGCCGAGATGCGCCGGGTGCGGGGACGGGAGGTCGCGATGATCTTCCAGGACCCGATGACCTCGCTCAACCCGACCATGACGATCGGTCGCCAGATCGCCGAGCCGCTCCGGATCCACCTCGACGCCTCGCCGAAGCAGGCCGAGGAACGGGCCCTCGACCTGCTGGCCCTCGTCGGGGTCCCGAGCCCGCGGGAACGCCTCGACAGCTACCCCCACCAGCTCTCCGGGGGGCTCCGCCAACGGGTGATGATCGCAATCGCCCTCGCGGTCGAACCGAGGCTGTTGATCGCCGACGAGCCGACCACCGCCCTCGACGTGACCATCCAGGCCCAGATCCTGGACCTCCTGGACGACCTCCGCCAACGCCTCGGGATGGCCCTGCTGCTCGTCACCCACGACATGGGGGTGATCGCCGGGCGCACCGACCGGGTCATGGTCATGTACGCCGGCAAGGTCGCCGAGGCCGCCCCGACAGCAGAGCTGTTCGAATCGATGCGCCACCCGTACGCCGAGGCGCTCCTCCAGTCGATCCCCCAGCTCGACACCGACGCTGGCGCTCCGCTCTACAGCATTCCCGGCCACCCGCCCGACCTGTCCGAGCTCCCGCCGGGCTGTCGCTTCGCTCCGAGGTGCCGCTACGCCGCCGACGCCTGCCGGGAGGCAGAACCTCCCCTGGTCGACGACGCCGGCCACCAGGTCGCGTGCTTCTACCCGGTCCACCACCGGGGCCGACCGCAGCGAGACGCGCTGGACCACGACCCGCAGTGGGCCCAGGCGCTGTCGAAACGCCATCGCAGCCTCGAGTCGGCCCCGCTGCTGGTCGAGATCGACCACCTGGTGAAAGAGTTCCCGGTCCGCCGAGGAGCCCTCAACCGCACGGTCGGGTCGGTCAAGGCGGTCTCGGACGTGTCCTTCGCGATCCACCGGGGAGAGACCTTCGGGCTGGTCGGCGAGTCGGGGTGCGGCAAGACCACCATCGGTCGGCTCGTCTCCGCCCTCGAGCGCCCGACCTCCGGCACCGTCCGCCTCGGAGGCAAGGAGCTGCTCCGTCTCGGCCGCGGAGAGCTGCGCCACCGGCGCCGAGAGCTGCAGATGGTCTTCCAGGACCCCTACGCCTCGCTCGACCCCCGGATGAGGGTCGGTTCGAGCCTACGAGAGCCCCTCGTGGTCCAAGGCGTCGGGGACCGCCACGCCCAGTGGACGAGGATCGCCGAGCTGCTCGGCGAGGTCGGCCTCTCGGCCAAGGCCGTCGGGTTGTACCCACACGAGTTCTCGGGAGGCCAACGCCAGCGGATCGGCCTCGCCCGTGCGCTCACTCTCGAACCGAGCCTCGTGGTGGCCGACGAGCCGGTCTCCGCCCTCGACGTGTCGATCCAGTCCCAGATCCTCAACCTGATGAAGACCCTCCAGGAGCGCCACGAGCTCACCTACCTGGTCATCTCCCACGACCTCGCCGTCCTCAGGTACCTGTCGGACACGATCGGGGTCATGTACCTCGGCAAGCTGGTCGAGCTCGGACCCGCAGCCCGGGTCTACGCCGCACCTGCCCACCCCTACACCCAAGGCCTGATCGACGCCATCCCGGTGCCCGACCCGGCGGTCGAGAGCCGGAAGGGTCGAGCCGCGATCCGCGGCGAGCTCCCCTCGGCGATCTCCCCCCCCTCGGGCTGCCGGTTCCGGACCCGCTGTCCCCTGGCCCAGGAAATCTGCGCCCAACAGGAGCCACCACTACGGGCGTTCGCTGCCGGCCACGTCGCCGCCTGCCACTTCCCCCTCCAGACCCCCAGCGGCGACCCCCTGCCCCCCGGCGTGGCGGCCAGCTCGCCCCAGCTCGCCACCACCGGAGCGGTCGGGGTGGCCGGCGCCGGTAGCTGATCGACGGAGCCGGGGGCCCCGGGTCCGGCCGCCGCGAGGCTCGGGCACACAGGCGAGCCTCGGCAGGCGCTGCTGTAACTTCACGGCGTGAGCGATTCGCCGCCCCGACCGAAGCTCGACCTCGTGGTCCTCGACTGCCCGGATGCGCTGGAGCTCGGTCGCTTCTACGCCGAGATCCTCGGCTGGGCCGTCGAGGAGGGCTCCGACCCTTCCTGGACGACCCTGGTCCCGCCCGGCGGCGGCGTCGGCCCCAACACCCCCGACGGACGCACGACACTTGCCTTCCAACGGATCGACGACTGGGTGGAGCCGACCTGGCCGGGTGGTACCCACCCCCAGCAGTTCCACCTCGACCTGTCGGTCCCCGACATCGCCGACGCCGAAGCGATCCTCGTAGCCGCAGGGGCTCGGGTGCACCCCCATCAACCGTCGGGCGACGGAGGTTTCCGCGTGTACCTCGACCCGGTCGGCCACCCCTTGTGTCTCGTCCGGCAGTGACCAAGACGCTTACGTGGACACCCCCCGGGCTCTCCGGGAGGTTTTGCCGGCCAGCGCTGGGCGGGGGTGCTGCCGAGGTCCATACAAGACGGCCCGTGAGCGGCAGCCGTCCCAGCTGGCCAGCTGCCCTGGGCTCTCCACATCGATGCCTCGGCATGCCGGTCCGATTGCCCGAGTAGCTCAGCTGATCAGATCAGACCCTGATATTGCAGCCGGGTGTGCCGTGGCGGGCTGAAAGACGCGACAAGTGCCCCTCCACCTGCGATAATGCGAGTCGTTAGATAGCGCATGA
>JAKABK010000254.1 GCA_021796905.1 Actinomycetes bacterium | reverse complement strand
GGAGGCGATGAACGGGCGGGTCGTGAAGCGCTACCGGATCTACGAACGCCTCCTCGAGCAGTCCTGAGCGACGCGACCGGACCGCAGCCGGCACCCGGGGGACGCCAGACGCCCAGGCGACCCCGCCCAGGCGACCCCGCTCAGGCGACCCCGGTCAGGTGACCACGGTCAGGCGACGACGGTCAGGCGACGACGGTCAGGTCGTGGGACGCCAGGTTGAGCGGCCTCGGACCGCTGTCGGTGGCGACGACGATGTCTTCGATGCGCGCCCCGTAGCGGCCGGAGAGGTAGATGCCCGGCTCGACGGAGAAGGCGTGGCCGGCGACGAGCCCCTGGCGGTTGCCGGCCACGATGTAGGGGTCCTCGTGCTCCTCGAGGCCGATCCCGTGCCCGGTGCGGTGGATGAAGGCGTCCCCGTAGCCGCCGGCGGCGATCCGCTCCCGGGCGACCCGATCGACGTCCTCGCAGGCGGTGCCGACGGTCGCCGCGGCGACCGCCGAGGCCTGCGCTTCCTGCAGGACGGCGTACAGCTCGGCGAGCTCGGGCGAGGGATCGCCGGTGAGCACCGTTCGGGTGATGTCGGAGCAGTAACCCGCCATCGTGCCCCCGAAGTCGCACACCACCGCCTCGCCGGGGCCGATCACCCGGGCGCCCGGCTCGTGGTGGGGGCTGGCAGAGTTCGGCCCGCTGCCGACGATCGCGAAGTTCACCCGGTCGTGGCCCTCGGCGACCAGGCGTCTACCGAGCTCGTCGGAAACGTCCCGTTCGCTGCGCCCGACGAGGGCGATCTCGCCTCCGAGCAGGGCGGCCGCCACCCGGTCGGCGGCTGCCGACACGGCGGCGAGCGCCTCGACCTCGGCCCGGTCCTTGACCGCCCGCAGCGGCCCGGTGACCCGGGAGGAGACCTCCCAGGACCGTCCCGGCAGGGCCGACTGGAGGGAAACGAGGAAGGTGGCCCACGCCCGGTCCGAGACCGCCAGGCGCCGGCGACCACCGACCAGGTCGGCGACCACCGAGACGGGGTCGTCGCCCTCGGCCCACGGACGGAGGGCGAAGAGCTCCGGGTCCTCCTCGACGCGAGGGGCTTCCAGTTCGGGGACCACCAGGACGGCGTCGGCGTCGGCGGGCAGCACGAGCATCGTGAGCCGTTCGAGGGGCATCGCCTCGTAGCCGGTCAACCAGGGCAGGTCCGCCCCGAGCGAGAGCAGCAGGGCGTCCACCCCGGCACCATCCATCGCGGCCCGGACCCGGGCGAGGCGCTGCAACCGGGGGGAGGCCCCGCTCACCGGGAGCCCCCGGCGGGGACCCGGCACGGGTCGGGCGAGACGAACGCGTAGGTGGCGGTGAGCGCGTCGGCAGCGGCCCGGGCGTGGTAGCTCGAGCGGGTGAGCGGCGACGCCTCGACGTGCGCGATCCCCATCGCCCGGCCGGCGGCGGCCAGGTCGGCCAGCTCGGCCGGTGTCCACCAACGGGCGACCGGCAGGTGGTGGGTG
Source organism: Actinomycetes bacterium (assembly GCA_021796905.1). Lineage (GTDB taxonomy): Bacteria > Actinomycetota > Acidimicrobiia > Acidimicrobiales > Palsa-688 > JAKAQB01. The sequence goes on along the minus strand of JAKABK010000254.1, from coordinate 2,365 downwards.
CTGGGCCGCAGGTACTGGCCGATCGTGACGATCCCGACCCCGACACCGTGCAGGTCGGCGAGGGTGGAGAGGACCTCTTCGGGTTCCTCGCCCATCCCGACCATCAGCCCGGACTTGGTGGCGAGGCCCGCCGCCCGGGCCCGGGCGAGGACCGACAGGCTCCGGGCGTACGACGCCGACGGCCGCGCCGCCCGCTGCAAGCGGGGGACGGTCTCGACGTTGTGGTCGAGCACGTCGGGGCGCGCGTCGAATATCTGCCGGAGCGACTCGTCGTGGCCACGGCAGTCCGATATCAGCAGCTCGACCCGGGTGGTCGGCATGCGACGGCGGATGGCAGCCACGGTCGCCGCGAGGCTGGAGGCACCGTCGTCGGCCAGGTCGTCGCGGGCGACCGTGGTCACCACCGCGTAGGCCAACCCGAGACGTTCGACCGCCTCCGCGACCCGTTCGGGCTCCCCCGGGTCGGGAGGCAGCGGCTTGCGGGTGTCGACCAGGCAGAACCCGCAAGCCCGGGTGCAGCGGTCCCCGTTGACCATGAACGTGGCGGTCCCGTCGGCCCAGCACTCGTAGATGTTCGGGCAGCCGGCCTCCTCGCAGACCGTGACCAGCGACAGCGACCGCATCGTCTTGCGCAACGCGCGGTACTCCTCGCCCATCCGGGCCGGGACCCGCAGCCAATCGGGTTTGCGCTCGGCGATGCCCACCCCCGCCGAGGGGTCCACTCCGGCCTCGGCCAACCGGCCGAGGAGCCGCACCGGCTGCCCTGCGGCGGTCACCGGGGCCCGGTCGAGGGGCCGCGCCGGCTGCCCTCCGGCGGTCACCGCTTCGCCCGGTCCGAGGCCGCGGGTGAAAGCCGCGAGGTCGGTCGCCGGGACCCGCCAGGCGACGTCGCGCCGGTCGACCCGGTCGTAGCCGAAACGGTCGGCGGCCGCTGCGATCACCGTGTCGACGACATCGTGCATCTCCACGTCCAGCCCCTCCGCCTGCAACGAGGTGACCGGTTTGTCGGAGATCCCGCAGGGGACGATGTGGCCGAAGTAGGCGAGGTCGGGGGCGACGTTGAGGGCGAAGCCGTGCATGCTCCGACCCTTGGAGAGCCGGACCCCGATGGCACAGATCTTGCGGGGTGACCCCTGCTCGGCACCGACCCACACCCCGGGGTAACCCTCCAGACGGGACGCACCCGGCAGACCGAGCTCCCCGAGGGCGTCGATGACGACCGCCTCGAGGTCGTGGACGTAGGCGGGCACCGAGCCGGGACCCGTCGTCACGGTGCGGACCGGGTAGCCGACCAGTTGACCGGGACCGTGGTAGGTGACGTCCCCGCCCCGATCGGTCTCGACGATCTCGGCGCCCACCGACGCCGGGTCGACCAGCACGTGCGCCGGGTCGGCCCGCACGCCGAGGGTGTAGACGTGCGGGTGCTCGACGAGGAGCAGCCAGTCGTCGGTGCCCTCCGACCACAGGCCGCGCTGGAGCGCGAGGGCGTCGGCGTAGCGGACCCTCCCGAGCCAGCGGGCCCGCAGCGGGGCGGGGCTCACCGAGGGGTGCTCACAGCTCGGCGGACCAGTCTCGGGTCTCGATGATCTCCTTGATCCGAGCGACGAAGGCCGCGGCGTAGGCGCCGTCGAACGCCCGGTGGTCCCAGGAGAGCACCAGGTTGCCGACCGGGTGGACCGCGATCCCGTCGGTGCCGTCGGGCAGCTCGACTGCTACCGGGCGCTTGCGGACCCCGTCGGTGGAGAGGATCGCGACCTGCGGCTGGTTGATGACCGGGACGGTGATGAAGGTCCCGAACGGGCCGGCATTGGTGATGGTGAAAGTCCCCCCGGCGATGTCGTCCATGGTCAGCTTCCGGCTCCGGGCCTTGGCGGCGAGAGCCGACACTTCCCGCGCCAGCTGGCGCATCCGCTTCCCGTCGGCCTGGTGGATCACCGGGACGAGAAGGCCCTCGAAGTCGAGGTCGACGGCGATCCCGAGGTTGACGTCGCGGTGGACTATCAGGGCGTCCTCGCCGACCGAACTGTTGACGTGGGGGAACTCGGCGATCGCATCCACGGTCGCCCGGGCGGCGAAGGGGAGGTAGGTGAGACCGAAGCCCTCGGACTCCCGGAACGCCGCCTTGGCGGCCGAACGGACCTTCTCGACCCCCACGTAGTCGACCTCGACCGCGACCATGGTGTGGGCGGAGGTGGCCTTGGAGCGGACCATGTGCTCGGCGGTCCGCCGGCGGATGTTGGTGAACGGCACGACCGTGTCGCTCTCACCGGCGCTCGCCGGCCCGAACGGCTCGACCGCGCCGCCCGACGGCGCACGCCCCGACGCAGCGGGCCCCGACGGCGCGGGCCCGGCGGGAACGCCCCGG
>JAKABK010000253.1 GCA_021796905.1 Actinomycetes bacterium | reverse complement strand
CTGCAAGTCGGAGAACTCGGTGCCGGTCGGGGTGACCCGCACCTACGTGAAGTCCGTCGAGGTCGGGATCTTCCCCCAGGTGCGGCGCAACTTCCAGGTGACCCGCTGCAACCAGTGCTCCGACGCCCCGTGCGTGGCCGCCTGCCCGACCGAGGCGATGTACCGCCGGGCCGACGGGATCGTCGACTTCGACAAGTCGATCTGCATCGGTTGCAAGGCTTGCATCGCGGCCTGCCCCTACGACGCGATCTTCATCAACCCCGACGACCACTCGGCGGAGAAGTGCAACTTCTGCGCGCACCGCCTGGAGGTCGGCCTGGAGCCGGCGTGCGTGTCGGTCTGCCCGACCGAGGCGATCCTCGTCGGCGACCTCAACGACCCGACCTCGAAGGTCGCCCGGATCGTCCAGCGCGAGCCGGTAGCGGTGCGACGCCCGGAGAAGGAGACCCGTCCCGGGCTGTACTACAAAGGGGCCCACCAGGCGACCCTCGACCCGCTCGCCGCCCGCCGGCCCGACGGGGGGCTGTTCGCCTGGGCTACCCAGGGAGACCCGACCGACCGTAGCCTCGTCACCTCCGGGCACCCGAGCCACCCCAACTCCTCCGCCGCCGCCCTGCTGTCCTACGACGTCCCCCACCACGCACCCTGGGGTTGGCGGGTCAGCCTCTACACCTGGACCAAGGGGATCGCCGCAGGGGCGCTGGCGGTCGCCGTGGTACTGGCCTACGCAGGAGTGCTCGCCTTCTCCGACCCGCTGGTGCGCTACGTGGCACCCTCGCTGGCACTGGCGTTCCTGGCGGTCACCGGCGTGCTGCTCATCTGGGACCTGAAGCACCCGATGCGCTTCTACCTGATATTCACCCGCCACCACTGGCGCTCGTGGCTGGTACGCGGCTCGTTCGTCATCGGCTACTACGGGGCGGCGGCCAGCATCTTCCTCCTGGTGGCGGTCCTCGCCGGGACGGGCGCCATCCCCCGCTCCGCCGGCGAGACCGCCGAGGCGATCGTCGGTGGCTTCGGCGTAGCCGGCGCGGCCGGCACCGCCTGCTACACCGCGTTCCTCTTCGCCCAGGCCAAGGCCCGGGACCTCTGGCAGAGCCCGCTGCTGCCACCCCACCTGGCGGTGCAGGCGGTGATGGTCGGCGCCGCCTCGCTGCTGGTCTTCGCCGGCGGGGGCCTGGCCCCGAGCGGGGTGAGCAGCGCACTGGCGGTCACCCTCGCCTTCGCCGCCGGGGCGCACCTGGTCCTGGTCGCCGGCGAGCTCACCCTCACCCACCCGACCGCCCACGCCCACCTCGCCGCGTCGGAGATGACCCGTGGGCGCTACCGCCGGTCCTTCTGGTCCGGGGTCGTGCTCGTCGCGGTCGCCGTGGCGGCACCGTGGATCGGGGTCGCCGCCGCGGCGTGCGCCCTGGTCGGCCTGCTCGCCCACGAGCACTCCTATGTCCAGGCCGGCCAGTCGGTCCCGCTCGCCTAGCAGAAAGCTCACGTGCCGATGTCGAAGCGCCACACCCCTCCGCCCACCCCCGATCTCGGAGCCCTCGGTGAGCGGGTCTCCGCCGCCCGAGCCGCCACCGAGGCCCGCGGTGAGACCTTCTACCAGGGGGCTTCGAAGACCTTCCTCGCCGGGTTCCCTCCCCCCGAGCGCTGGGACGACTGGGTCGAGCTCGACTCGAGGGCGTGGCCCAAGCGGGTGGAACGCCACTCGATGCTGGTCCCGACGACCTGCTTCAACTGCGAGTCGGCGTGCGGGCTGCTCGCCTACGTCGACCGTGACACCCTGGCGGTCCGCAAGTTCGAGGGCAACCCTGCCCACCCCGGGTCCCGGGGCCGCAACTGCGCCAAGGGACCCTCGACGATCAACCAGGTCACCGACCCCGACCGGATCCTCTACCCGTTGCGCCGCGCCGGGCAGCGGGGGGAGGGCAAGTGGGAGCGGGCCAGCTGGGACGAGGCCCTCGACGCGATCGCGGCGCGCCTCAGAGCGGCGATCGTCGAGGGCCGCCAGAACGAGATCATGATCCACATCGGTCGTCCCGGCGAGGACGGCTACACCGAACGGGTCCTCGCCTCCTGGGGGGTCGACGGGCACAACAGCCACACCAACGTGTGCTCCTCGGGCGGGCGGACCGGTTTCCAGTTCTGGACCGGGATCGACCGGCCGAGCCCGGACCACGCCAACGCGAAGGTGATCTACCCGCTCAGCTCGCACCTCGAGACCGGGCACTACTTCAACCCCCACGCCCAGCGCATCACCGAAGCCCGGGAGCGGGGGGCGAAGCTGATCGTGGTCGACACCCGGCTGTCCAACACCTCGACCCACGCCGACTACTGGCTGTCCCCCCAGCCCGGGTCCGAGGCGGCGATCAACCTGGCGATCGCCCGCCACATCATCGTCACCGGCCGGGCCAACTGGGACTTCATCCGCGACTGGTGGAACTGGCAGGAGTACCTGGCGGCGTGCCGGCCCGAGGGACCCCAGGACTTCGAGGCGTTCGAGGAAGCGCTCGCCGAGGAGTACGACGCTTTCAGCTTCGAGCTCGCCGCCGCCGAGTCCGGCATCGACGCCGCTGTGATCGCCGAGGTCGCCGAGGTGGTCGCCGGGGCCGGCACCGCTTTCTCCTGCCATTCGTGGCGCTCGGCGGCGGCCTCCAACCTCGGCGGCTGGCAGGTGAGCCGCACGGTGTTCTTCCTCGCCGCCCTCCTCGGGGCGGTCGCGACACCGGGGGGGACCTTCCCCAACGCCTACAACAAGTTCGTGCCCCGCCCGATCCACGTCCCGCCGCACCCGAAGGTCTGGCAGGAGCTGTCCTGGCCGGTCGAGTACCCCCTCGCCCAGAACGAGCTCAGCTACCTGCTCCCGCACTTCTTGAAAGACGGGCGGGGACGGCTCGACACCTACTTCAGCCGGGTCTACAACCCGGTGTGGACCAACCCCGACGGGCTCAGCTGGATGGAGGTCCTCACCGACCCGGAGAAGGTCGGCTGCTATGTCGCGCTCACCCCGACCTGGAACGAGTCGGCGTACTTCGCCGACTGGGTCCTGCCGGTGGGTCACGCCTCCGAGCGCCACGACACCCACTCCTACGAGCAGTACGACGGCCAGTGGGTCGGCTTCCGTCAGCCGGTGCTGCGCGCAGCACGCGAGCGCCTCGGCGAGACGATCACCGACACCCGGGCGGTCAACCCCGGAGAGGTGTGGGAGGAGAACGAGCTGTACATCGAGCTGTCGTGGAGGATCGACCCCGACGGCAGCCTCGGCATCCGCGCCTACCACGAGTCCCGGGCACACCCCGGCGAGAAGCTCACCGTCGACGAGTACTACGGATGGATGTTCGAGCACTCGGTGCCCGGCCTGCCGGAGAAGGCTGCCTCGGAGGGGCTCACCCCGTTGCAGTACATGCGCCGCTACGGGGCGTTCGAGATCACCCGGGGCCAGGGCGCCCTCTACGCCGAGGCGGTGCCCGCAGGCGAGCTCGACGACCTCCACGTCACCCCCGACGGGAGGGTCTACACCGCCGCCCCGGCACCGGAGAGCCCCAACGTCGGCCCGCTCGGCGCCCCGGCCCCCGACGACGCCGGCCGCCGGCCGGTCGGGGTGATGGTCGACGGGAGCGTCCGGCGGGGTTTCCCGACCCCCTCGGGCCGCCTCGAGTTCTTCTCCTCCACCATCGCCTCCTGGGGTTGGCCCGAGCACGCCCTCCCCGGCTACATCCGCAGTCACGTGCACCCGGCCAACCTCGCCCCCGACCAGATGGTGCTGCTCTCCACCTTCCGCCTCCCCACCCAGATCCACACCCGCTCGGCGAACAGCAAGTGGCTCGACGAGATGTCCCACACCAACCCGGTGTGGGTCCACCCTTCCGACGCCTCCC
>JAKABK010000252.1 GCA_021796905.1 Actinomycetes bacterium | reverse complement strand
GGAACCCGAAGACGGTCCCGAATATCGCTGTCCCGGCTTCGGGTTCGGCTCGCACCGGATCCGGCCCGGGTCAGCAGCCCTGGCTGGAGGGCGACCCTCCCGGGGAGACGCCGGTCACACAGCTGACCTGGTTGTTGACATGTTTCACTGCCGTTGACAGGGTCCCGCTGAAAGCGATCCACATCGCGACACCCAGGAATGCCATTACCAGGACCGCGATCGCGGCTGATATCACCCCCTCGCCTCGCTCGTCCCTGCGGGCTCGGGTGGAGCAGTGCTGGTTGGGGAGCCGGTCGGGGTCGGACATTGTGGTTCCTTTCTCTAGGCGTGTTCGTGTTCAGGCGGTGGCGAACAGGCGCAGGGCCGCGAGGACCGGGATGGCGAGCAGGATCGCCCCGGGCACGAGTGCCGCGACACTGACGGGTATCCAGACCTGCTCTCCGCGGCGTTCGATCTGTTCGAGGGTCCGGCGTTGGAGTGCTCGGCGCGCCTGGCGGGCTTCTACGCTGACGAGCCGGCCGAGGTCGGGGGCTTCCGTTTGCAGGCTCAGGACTCTCACCAGATGGGTTACCGAGTCGACCGCGACCAGTTCGGCCCACTCCTCGAGGGCGGTCACTTCGCTGACACCTTGGTGGACCCGAGCAGTGACCGCAGCGAGGTCGGTCGCGGTCGCGCCTGTGCCGGTGGTGGCGAGTCGGTTGACGGCCGCGCCGAGAGAGAAGCCGGCGTTGAGGAGGGTGGCGAGTTGTTCGGCGACAACCGGTAGTTCGCGGGCGACCCGCTCCTGCCAGCGTTCCGAGGCCTTGGCGAGCCGCTGTTCGATCACGAGGAAGGCGAGGGTCGGTCCACCGGCGAGGAGCAGCCCGGTCGCGGCCACCGGTGCCCCGGCCCCGGCGGCGAGGAGACCGCAGAGCGTCGCGGCGGCCATCCAAGCCAGCTCATGGAGCCGGAAACGGGTGACGTCGAGAGGCGAGTGGACCCGGCGGAGCCGGCGCCCGATTGGTTCGGTCACCCCGGCCCATGCGGAGAGGCGGTCACCGACCACCCGGGCGAGCTCGACGGTGAGCTGGCTGATCGGGGTCGCCGACGCCGAAAACCTCTGGGACGGCGGGGAGGGGTGGAAGGGAGCGAGGCGATCGGTGAGCGACAGACGGGCGAGGCGTGAGGAGCCGGAGATCAGCAGGGAGCTGCCGACCCAGAGGAGCAGACCGGCGGCGACGAGCAGACGGGTCATCGTTTGGTGCTGCGGTCTCTGGCGGTGAAGACCCGGGGCTCGTCGGGTAGGGCGAGGAGCCTTCCCGCCCACAGCCAGCAGGCCACCACGGCTGCGACAGCGACGACAACGGCGAGCTGCGCTCCGCTGCCACGATAGGCGGCTCGGCCGGAGCCGATCGACAGGCCGGCGAGAGCCATGCCGACGGGTACCAGGAGCACGAAGATCCGGGCGAAGCGCACCCCGGCTTGCTTGCTGAGAGCGTCCTTGCGGCCCGCCCGGGCGACGAGCCGATCCTCGACGAGGTCGGCGAGCTGACGGTCCAAGCCACCCCCGACCTCGTAGGCGACGAGCAGGGTCTCGCCGACGACATCGGCTGTCGGGTCGGCCAACCCGTCCTTCAGGGTCTCGACCATCCGCTCGAAGTCGGTGCTGAGGAGCCACTCGCGTTCGGCTGCGCCGAAGGCGTCGCGAAGCTCCTCGGGTGCTCGGCGTCCTACCTCTATCAACGCTTGGGGGATCGAGCGGCCCGCCGACGCAGTGAGCAGGCGGAGCTGCTCGAGCATTCCCGGCCACCAGTCGGAGGCCGCCTCGAGCTTGCGGCGCCGTCGGGCGCGCAGCGCTGCCCACGGGTAGGCGGCGGCGAAGGCACCGATGGCTACCGCCGGGGCCAGTCCCGCGAAGACGACGAAGCCGAGACCGGCCGCGACTGCGGCCGTGCCGAGTGTCGGCAACACCAACCGCCGGGGCTCTCCTGGTCGGAGCCCGACCCGTTCCGCCAGGCCCTGACCGTCCGCTCGGCGCGGGCTCCCCGCCTGGGCCAGCAGCTGTCTGCGACCGAGGGCGAGCGAGCTCCACAGCAGGTAGACCCCCCAACCAGCGAGGCCTGCGGCGACCAGGCCGATCACCTCCTACCGCCGATCTGCTCGGTGAGCATCCCTTCCATCCCGTCCACGCCGATCACGCCTCGCACGTCGACACCCGCCAGCTCGAGCGCCCGCCCCGCCCGCAACGGGAAGTTCCCCGACCACACCAACGGACTGTGACGCCGGGGGCGCTCGAACAGGGTCGTGGTGGTGAACGCCACGCTCTCCGTGCTCACCGCGAGGTCCTCGACTGCGACCACCTCGTCGACGCGTGGCACACCGTCGATCCGACAGCAGTGCACCACGACGTCGATCGCCTCGGAGACCAACGCAGACAACGCCGGCAACGTCAGCTCCCGGCTGTCGGACAACGCCGCCACGAACCGCAACCGAGACAGAGCCTGGCGGGCCGAACCCGCATGGATCGTGGTGAACCCCTGCACCCCCGAGGACAAGGTCAAGAGTAATGGCAGGGCCTCCCGGTCACGTACTTCTCCGACGATCGCGACATCGGGGGCCATCCGAAGGAAGCCGGCGACGAGCCGGCGCAGGTCGACCGCCGGTCGGTCGGCTCTCGCCGGGCGGGTCTGCATGTGAGCGACGTTCGGGAGGCCGCAATCGGTCTCGAATACCTCCTCGGCGATGACGACTCTCAGCGCGGGGTCGAGCTCGGCTGTAAGGCAGGACAGCAGGGTCGTCTTCCCCGATCCCGGTGGGCCGGCGATCAGCACCGACAGGCCGGCTCGTACGCATGCACGCAGGAATCCGGCTGAGGGCCCGTCGAGCATGTCGTGCTCGACCAGTTCGCCGAGGGTTCGCAAACGTAAACCGGTGAACTTGCGGACGTTCACGAGCGTGTGACCGTCGCGTCCGATGTCGGAATGAACGATGTGGAGGCGGGCGCCGGTGTCGAGCTGGGCGTCCTGGAGCCCCTCTGCGGGGTCCAGTTTGCGATGTGAACGCCCGGCGTCGTCGAGGATCTTGGTGAGGACCCGGGTGACGTGGTCGTCGTCGTGGAACACTTCGTCGTGGTAGCCGCTGTCACCGTGGTGTCGACGTACGAAGATCGCGTCGGGGGCGTTGACCTCGATCTCCCAGACGTCGGGATCGTCGAGGAGCGGTTGGAGGGGGCCGTAGCCGAGGAGGTTGCGCAGGGCCCGTTCCGCGGTCCGTTCGGATTCGGCCAGGTCGAAGCTGCGTTGACCGCGTTGGTAGTCGGTGTGCCAGCGTTCGATCTCGTCGTCGACCAGGCGACGCAGTGCTTCGGTGCTGCCGGGGGCGCCGAGCGGGAGGGTCAGGTCCTTGGCTCTCTCCTGGACGGCCCGTTCGATCGCTTCGAGTGGGGACTCCCAGGTGGTCCCCGGGGTCTGTGTCACCGTCGCCGGCCGACGGGGACCGTGGTCGCCAGTACCCGCATCGTCGCTCCTCCCTCCTCGAGGTGAACCTAGGTCTGTGTCCAGCAACTATCAAGAGGTTGAAAACGGCATGAAACGACACTACGGAAGGATGGTCTGAAGCAGGCAGTACCGGGTCGAGACGGTCAACCCGGCAGTGGCTCGAGCGTCGCGTTCCCTGGTCGTGCCTGGCGGGCTCGACGGGGCCCGGGGAAGTCCGGCCATACCGGCACTGATGTCGATCCAACCCACCAGCAACGCGATAGCCAAGTCCGCCTCACCCGGCGATACGAGCCGCTCGTTGCGCAGTCGGGACATGATCGACTGGTCCGCGACAGTCGAACGCGCCAGCTCCAACGACGCGGTGATCCGGCGGGCACTGAGCCTCTCGTCGAAGCGTAAACGCAGTACATCG
>JAKABK010000251.1 GCA_021796905.1 Actinomycetes bacterium | reverse complement strand
GGGGGGAGGTGCCGACGCGGGAGCCGGTGCCGGCGCGGGAGCCGGTGCCGGCAGGGGGGAGCTGTCGGGGGTGAGCTGGAGGACGCCGGCGGCGAGCATCGAGGCGTTGGGCACCCGCAGGACCCCGTCGTCGGTCCGAAGGGTCACATAGGCGAGGGTCAGGTCGACGACCCAGGCGTCGAAGATCCCGCCAAGCGCCCCCGAACGGACCCGGATGTGGTCCCCTATCCGGAACGGTCGGGCCGATACCAAGACGATCCCGGCGAAGACGTTTCCGAGGCTCGGCTGGGCGGCGATCCCGATGATCACCCCGGCGAGACCGGCACCGACGAGCAGCTTGCCGATCCCCACGTCGAGGACCGCCAGGAGCGAGAAGGCGCAGATCAGGTAGCCGACCCCGGAGGTGAAGATGCGCGCTGCGACCCCAGCCGACGGGGTGGCGCGCAGGAAAGCGGAGCGGGACAACGCCTCGGCGATGCGGGCGGTGGCGATCACCCCGAAGACGAGGATCCCGGCACCGCAAACCAGGGCGACGACGACCTCCCTCAGCGGGGCGTCTGGCGAGATGTGGCCGAAGGCCGACCCGGCGATCAGGGCCGCCAGGGCGACGATCCCCGACGCGATGCCGATGCCCCAGTCGTGCCTGCGCCCGAAGAGGATCGCCCGGAGCAACCGGCCGGCCCTCACGTCCACGCCTGCGCCCCGCTGCTCCCGGAGTGGGCCGTCCCGGCCGGGCCCATCAGGCGTCGCGTGAGCTCAGCGCGACGTAACCGAGCGCCAGCACCACCGCCACGAAGGCGCAGAGGATCCCGAACCCGGCCCACGGCCCGAGCACGTCGGAGGCGTGCGGGCCCACCTGGCTGTAGATCTGCTTGCCGGCCTGGGTGGGCCACCACTTGTCGACGGTCTTCAACCACGAGACCGGGATCGCCTCGAGGACGATCGGGAAGACGAACAGAACCCCGACGACGATCGCGATCGCCGCGGCCGTGCTGCGGACGAGGAAACCGACACCGATCGAGAGCAGTCCGATCGCGGTCAGGTAGAGGCCGCCCCCGACCACCGCCCGGAGGGTCGTCGCGTCGGACAGGGAGGCGTGCGGGACTCCGGCACCGAGGACCGCCTGGCCGACGACGAACGAGCCGAAGGCGATCACCTCGCCGACGACCAGCACCACAACGGTCAGTACCGCAGCTTTCGCGACGAGGAAGCGAGCCCTCCTCGGGACCGCGGCCAGGGAGGTACGGACCATCCCCGATCCGTACTCGCCCGTGATGCTGAGCGCCCCGAGGATCGCCATCGCCCACTGGACGAAGAACAGCGAGATCAGGCTCACCTCCACCGGCTGCCATCCGTGACGGCCGAGATGTCCGTGGCGGTACGCACTGGCGGCCGCCGCCGAGATCCCGGCTCCCCCTCCGATCCCGAGCAGGACTGCGACACCGAGCGTGATCCACGTAGAGCGCAGGCTCCAAAGCTTCAACCACTCGGAGCGCAAGGCGTCGAGCATCCCGGCGGCTCGCGCCGGGCGCGAGGCGTCCAGGCCGCTCGAGGTGACCGCGGCCATCACCGTGGCCCCGACGCGCCAAGCGACCCTGACGGGGACGCTCCGTCCAGGATCCCGGCTGCGAACTCGACGTCTCCGCGGGTCAGCTCCATGAAAGCCTCCTCCAGCGACACCCGCTGGGGGGTGAGCTCCTCGACGACGATCCCGGCTGCGAGGGCGGCCTCACCGACGGTCCCCGGTTCGACACCGCTGACGAACAGCCCGCCGGCGGGAGCGGGAACCACACCGGCGCCGAGCGCCTCGAGCCTCGCCGCGAGCCCACGGTCGTCCCGACTGCGCACCAGCACCGACCGCCTCGACCCGCCCCGGATCACCTCCTCGACCGAGGAGTCGGCGATCAGCCGACCCCTACCGATCACGATCAGGTGGTCGGCGGTGAGGGCCATCTCGCTCATCAGGTGGCTCGACACCAGGACCGTCCGGCCGTCCGCGGCCAGACCCTTCATCAGCTGGCGGATCCACTGGATGCCCTCGGGGTCGAGCCCGTTGACCGGTTCGTCGAAGAGCAGGGTGTGGGGGTCACCCAGCAGCGCCGCGGCCACCCCGAGGCGCTGGCTCATGCCGAGCGAGAAGCTCCCGACCCGCCGGCGGCCCACTTGCTCGAGGCCGACGAGCCGCAGCACCTCGACGGCGCGCGAACGGGGGATGCCGTTGCTCGAAGCGAGCACCTCGAGATGGGCCATGGCGGTACGACCGGCCTGCAACGCCTTCGCCTCGATCAGCGCGCCGACCTCGCGCAGAGGTGCGGGCAGTTCGCGATAGAGGCGCCCATCGATGGTCACCCGGCCCGAGGTCGGCCGGTCCAGGCCGAGGATCATCCTCATGGTGGTGGTCTTGCCGGCCCCGTTGGGGCCGAGGAAACCGGTCACCCGGCCCGGCTGGATCGTGAAGGACAGGTCGTCTACCGCCCGGGTGGTCCCGTATGTCTTGGTGAGGTGCTCGGCGACGATCATCGACTCTCTCGGATCGGTCGGCCATCCGGGGGACCCGGACAGCAACGGGGGTGCTGTGAGCAGGCGGCCGGGACCCGGGCCGCCGTCTCCCGCCGCACGCTACCCTCTTGCGGCCGCCGGGCGCCGGCGCCCACGCACCCCAGCCGACAGGCTCCGGCGGGCGGCGCCCTGCGACGAGCCTGCTCGGACCGGTCGACGAATGACCAATCCCCCCAGAAGAGCTGGCGTGCCGATCGGAGGCCGTGCTCGGCGATCCTGCGGCCGGCGAGCCCGCAGGATCGCTGAACACCGGGTGTAGCCGGCCCGGTGTCGGGCCGGGTGGTGCCGGGGCCGAGCGCGTCGAGCGTGCGGGTCCCTGACGCGCCGGTGCCGGCGACCGGCTCGCAGACGAACGCCTCCCCGGTCGGCCCTACCGTCGGTCAGCCCTACCGTCGGTCAGCCCTACTGTCGGCTGGCGGAGCGTGCCAGCTCGCCGCTGTCGAGCTCGGGCGCAGTCTCGAAGCTGTCAGCGCGGCCGACCTCCCGGAGGTGGGCCAGCGCACGCCGGTAGGAGCCGATCAGGCTCTCCTCGCAGTAGTCGAGTTCGTGCGCCGCGCAGAAGCTGCGCACGATGGGCTCGGCCAGCGTGAGGTTGGGTCGGGGCAGGGTCGGGAATAGGTGGTGCTCGATCTGGTGGTCGAGCCCACCGAGAACCCAGGTCGTCAGCCGTCCGCCGGACACATTTCGCGCGGTGGTCACCTGACGCCGGATGAAACCGGGTTCGCGCCCCGAGGAGTAGATGGGCATCCCCTTGTGGTTGGGGGCGAAGGCGCAACCGAGGTACAGCCCGAACAATCCCTGCTGGACGGCGACGAACGCGACGGCTCTCAGGGGCGACAGCACCCAGAGGACCACGGCCAGATAGGCACCGAAATGCACGGCGAGCAGGACCGCTTCGACGAACGCTGCCCTGGTCCGCTGGGTGATCACGGACCGCACGCTCTTGTGGTGCATCGAGACGGCGAGGAGGAGCAGCAGCGGGAAGAAGGTCCACGCCTGGTGTCGGACTAGGAACCCCGCGAGACCGCGGCGGCCCCGAGCGATCTCGGGGGTCCACGCGACCACCCCGACGGCGATGTCGGGGTCCCGTCCGACCTGGTTGGGATTGGCGTGATGGGCGTTGTGCTTGGGGACCCACCACCCGAAGCTCAGTCCGGTCAGGAGGTCCCCGGCGGCCAACCCGAGCAGTCTGTTGCTCCGGTGGGAGCCGAAGACCTGCTGGTGGCCGGCGTCGTGGCCGATGAAGACCACCCGGGTGGAGCTGACGGCCAGGAAGGCGGCGATCCCGAGCGCAGCCCAGGTGTCGCCGAGCAGGACCAGCGCGACCCAGCCGC
>JAKABK010000250.1 GCA_021796905.1 Actinomycetes bacterium | reverse complement strand
CCATCCAGGTCGGGCAACCCTCGGATCGCGGTGCGGACCGATCGACCGGTGTCCCTTGCATTCGCCGGTGCCGTCTACCATCGCCCGCCATGAGCAACGAGGGCGAGCGTCGCCGGTGGAACGACGCCTACTGGAGCTCGATCTGGCCGCGTCGCGAGGCGTTCACGGCCCGGGTCACCCCGATCCTGGTGGACCGCTTGTCGCCGGCCGACGGCGAGCAGGTCCTCGAGATCGGTTGCGGTGGCGGGACGGCCAGCTTCGCGCTCGCCGAGCGGGTCGGCGGCGGACGGGTCGTCGGCGTCGACCTGTCGGCGTCGCTCGTCTCGCTGGCCGAGCAGCGGGCCGCCGCGCGGGGCGTGGGCAACGTCAGCTTCGTCGTTGGTGACGCCCAGGAGGACCCGCTGCCGCCGGGCCCCTTCGACCTCGTGGCCAGCCAGTTCGGGGTCATGTTCTTCGACGAGCCTTGCCGGGCTTTCTCCCGCTTGCGCCACCAGGCCAGGCCCGGCGGGCGGTTGGGCTTCGTATGTTGGCGCGATCCCGCCAGCAACCCGTGGAACGTGGGGCCGGCGTTGGTGCCGTTCCTCCCGACGCCCCCGGGCCCCGCACCCGGCAAGAGCGTGGCCGGCCCCTTCAGCCTGGCCGACCCGGCGGCGACCGGCGCGCTGCTCGCCGCAGCCGGCTGGGCCGGTGTCGAGGTCGAGGCGCACGACCTCGTCGTGGCCGTAGAGCGTGACGCGCTGTTCGAGGTGGGCGAGTTGGACTTCCGGGGCGTGCCGGCGGACCGCTCGGACGAAGCCCTCGCCGCCGTCGAGGCGCGACTGGACCGGCTGGTCCGTCCCGACGGGCGCCTCGACGCCCCGCTCGCCTTCTGGACCGTCACCGCCGTCGCCCCCGCCGCCTGAGCCGATCGCCGGGTGCCCCGCCGGGGGCGGTCGGCCAGCGTGCCGCCGAGGGCGCGCCAGGACACCTCCGGGGCCAGGAGGATCGCCGTGACCGACCCACTCTGCTAACCCACCGCCACCGAGACGATCATCCGGTTCCGTGCCGGCGAGGTCTCCCCGGTGGAGCTGGTGCAGGCGGTGATCGAGCGGGCCGATTCGCTGGAGCCGACCATCGACGCCTTCGCCGAGACCTTCCCCGACGCCGCCCTCGCCGCAACCCGCGAAGCCGAGGACCGCTACCGGCAGGGGACTGCCCGGCCTCTGGAGGGCATCCCGGGCGCGGTGAAGGAGGAGGCACCGATCGCCGGTCAACGCAACACCCTCGGCTCGCTGGCCCTCCGCGACGAAGTGGCGGACGAGACGGCCGTGTTCGCGCAGCGGATCCTCGACGCCGGCGGGATCGTCCACGCCCGCACGACGACACCCGAGCTCCCGAGTGCGCCCGTCACCTGGTCCCCGCTGCGGGGGGTCACCCGCAACCACTGGACCCGGCGTTCAGCCCGGGCGGGTCGAGTGGCGGCAGCGCGCCGTCGTTGGCGGCCGGTTCGACGACCCTTGCGACCGGGTCGGACATCGGGGGGTCGATCCGGATCCCGGCCTCGTTCTGCGCCGTCGTTGGCTGTCACCCGCCACCATCATGGGACCACCCTTCCGCCACGAGCATGGGACCACCTCGTCCCCGTTCGTGCCGGGCGGCACGAATCCACATCGGCCTGGTCTTCGGCGCTTCGATCGCCGAGCTGTGCGCCACCCGCCGAGACGAGCTGACGGGCTACGCCCGGAGGCTCTACGAGGAGTAGGAGGCGGTACCCGAGCCCGAGCTGGTACCGGGGCTCGCCCCGAGGGCCGGCTGTACCGCCCGCTCGGCGAGCTCCTCGAGGACTTCGAAGCGCTCGTCTGCCCGACCTTTGCCGTGCCGGCACTGCCAGCCGAGTGGGACACGGGCGACCCCTTGGACGTCGGGGGCGAGGCGATCGATGATTGATTGGAGCTGATGATGGCCATACCGGTCAACATCCCCAGCCGCTGCCCGGTGGTGAGCGTCCCCTCGGGACGCTCCTGTGGCGGGGTGCCGACACGGCGCCGCCAGGGGGCCGGTGTGGGAGCTGCCAAGGGCGGAGCGCGACCTCATGAGCTTCCGCCTCTTGGCGCTCGGGCGGTCACGGACCGTCGGTGAGCGATCGCCGGCGTACGGACCAGCGGCTTCGTCGTGCTCAACGGCGGCACCGTGGGTCACGGGGGGGGTTCGCTCCGCTCGGTCCCACGGATCAGCCCTCGTGATCGCGTGTGACGAACCGAAGGCGGAGGTCAGCACCTGTGCGCTCCTACGCCAGGGAAGCTCGTCGGACGGGCAGGGAATGCCGAAACGGCAGGGTCCGCAGCCGGCGCCGCTGCCTACCTGAGAGTACCGGGGCCGACCGGTCGGGGGCTGGCGGCTCCCGTCCCGGTCGCGCAGCTCTACTCGGCCGGGAGCGGCCTGGGCCAGGCGCCGACGCGAGGCGCTCGGACCCCCCGGTGCACGGCTCGCGGAGACCATCCAGGGACCCGCCCCTGGAGGTCCGACAGCGACCGCCTGTCGCTGTCGCCACCCCGCCCTGGGCAGTAGCCTGAGGCGTCCCTGTGGGCTGCCAGGCGCACGAACCGGGGTTGGTTCCCGGGTCCGTTCCCGGGTCTGTCCCACGTACCAGCCCCCGTCGCTCAAGGGATAGAGCAGCTCTCTCCTAAAGAGCAGATGCAGGTTCGAGTCCTGCCGGGGGCACCACGAAAGTCCTGGTCAGAGTTGTTATGACCTCATTGGGTCCCGATCGGACCCCTACACCTTCCCTACGATCACCCGGCTGCTGCCTACGCTGAGCCTCCCTGGGGACGATGCGGCAGCGGGGAGGGGCCCTGGGAGCTGCGAGCCTTCGTCGGCAGCGACGAGCAGGGCCGTTCCCGGCAGGTGTCCCGGTCGTGCCGGGGGCCAAGACCGTGGCCGGGAAGGGGCTCGCCCGCCTGGAGACCGAGGTCGACGACGGCAAGCTCGGCCGCGACGACACCCTCGGCGTGACCGTCAGGGCCCTGCTCGAGCCTCACCGCCCGTACCTCGGGAGCGACGGCCGAGAACCGGCGACGCTCACCACCTACCGCTACTACGTTCGCAGCCCCGCCGAGGACCCCGTCGCCCGGAGCAAGGTCCGCAGGCTGACCACGTGGGGTCTCGACGAGCCCGACACCCGGGCTCGGGCCTGGACGACCGCCACCGGCAGGCTCACCGGTCCCGAGGCCGTGGTCGAGGTCGAGGTCGTCGCGTACCGGGCCGGGGATCGGGTCGTGATCCTCACCCCCGAGCGTGCCGCTGTGCTGGTCACCTCGCAGCGGGCCACGGTCACCACCGTCGACCCCGACACCGGCCGTCTCGTGGTGCGCACCGACCACGACCGCCAGGTGACTCTCGGCGCCGGTCAGATCGGTACCGACCGGGTCGGGCACGCCGACGCCACCACCATGCACCGCTTACAAGGCTTCACCGTCGAGCGAGCCCACCTGTATGCCGATGGCGGCGGAAACGACCTCCGCGGGCAGGCCGACCCGTCGCTGCCCGTGGAGCATCTCGATAGTGGGCCCCTCACTGGTGTAGTAACCCAAGCGCCCGGGCAGGACTAGCGGTCGCGTTGATGCGCTCCCAACTCGGGGCCGGAAGTACCTGGAGGGCGTAAGGGAACAAATCGCTGTCTTCGGTCTCGGCGTGCTCGGCCAGCTCCGCTAGTACGGATGCGAGACGGACGCCATCATCAAGCAAGTCGGGGGAGGCGAGCATCGGGCGGAGCCGCTCGTGGTCGTCGATCAGCCGGAACAGCTCTGCTTCGGCTTCGCCGGCAGCGGCCAACTCGGCGAACAGACCGGCCTCCTCGAGGACTGAGTGTACCCGGAACCGTTCGGCCAGTTCGGCCACCAGCAACCGGGCTCCCTCCCGGTTGTCGCCGTCCAGGGCA
>JAKABK010000249.1 GCA_021796905.1 Actinomycetes bacterium | reverse complement strand
AGGAAGTGGATCTGGACGGCCACCGCCCAGAAGGCGACCACCTCGACGGCGACCGCGAGCAGCATGCCGGCGAAGATCATCGATCAGGACGCTACGCCCGGGCGCACGCCAGGGGTGCCCGGGGTGCCCGGGGTGGCCGAGCACCCGGGCGCACACCAGGGGTGCCGGGCACCCGGGGCGAGCTACGAACCGAGCAGAGGGCGTCTCTCGGTCTCGTTGAGCCCCCCCCAGATCCCGTGCGGCTCACGGATCCGCAACGCGTACTCGAGGCATTGGCGCCGGACGGGGCAACCTCCGCAGATCGCCTTGGCCCTGGCCTCCCGGGCCTCCCGCTCGTCCTTGCGCTCGTAGTGAGACGGCGGGAAGAAGATCAGCGTGTTGGGCCCCTTGCAGGCGGCGCGTGCCTGCCAGAGATCGTCCAGTTGCTGAGCACTCACCGATGCAGTCCCCCTTTCGGGACGACCACCGTAGCGGGCGCCCGCCGCCGCGACAAGAGACGATCCGACCCCTTGGCGGCCCAGCTCGGTAGTTTTGTCCCCCGGCCCGACCTCGTCGTCGTCGCCGGGCGACCCGAGCGCCCCGTCCCGGACCCTTGGAGGCACGTGGAAACCCGAGCATTCTGCTCGCAGTCCAATGTGGTCATCGTCGCCGGCAAGGGCGGTGTCGGGAAGACGACGGTTGCCGCCACCCTGGCGCTGACCGCCGCTCGTTGCGGGCTGCGGACCCTGCTGGTCGACGTGGAGGGGACCGGGTCGCTGCCGGCGCTGTTCGGTCGTGCCGGACGCCTCGACTACGTGGCGACGACGCTCGAACCCCCCGGCAGCGACCACGCCGAGATCACCGGGCGGGCCGTCACCCCCGACGACGCCCTGGTCGAGTACCTGGACGACCACGGTCTCCGGCGGGTGTCCAAGCGGATGGCCACCACCGGAACCCTGGAACTGGTCGCCACGGCGATCCCGGGCATCAAGGACATCCTGGTGCTCGGGAAGATAAAACAGCTCGAGCAGGCCGGCGCCGGGACCGACCTGATCGTCGTGGACGCCCCGGCCGCCGGCCACGCGGTCAGCTTCCTCGCGACCGCCCGGGGCATGCTCGACGCCATCGGGGTGGGTCCGATCCGCTCACAGTCGGCCGACGTCCTCGAGCTGATCACCGACCCGGAACGCTGCCAGGTGATGCTCGTGACCCTCCCGGAGGAGACCCCGGTCAACGAGGCGGTCGAGACCGCCTTCCTCCTCGAGGACCGGGCCGGGGTGAAGCTCACCCCGGTCGTGGTAAACGGGCTGGTCCCGACCCTTGAGCTCTCGGCCGACTCCGCCACCGCCGCCCGGGACGCCGGGGTCGGGCTCTCCGGGCAGGCGGCGGTGGCGCTCGACGCGGCAGCGAGCTTCCGCCGGCGCCGCCAGGAGCTCCAGGCCGCCCAGGTGTCCCGGCTCGCCGCCGAGCTGCCCCTCCCCCAACTGCACCTCCCGCTGCTGTGGACCACCGACCCGGGCCGAGCGGAGCTGGGTTCCCTGGCCGACGAGCTGGCCGGGGGGATCGCCCGCCTGCCGCCGGCGGCTCACCAACCGGTGCGCGCCACCGGGGTGACCAGTGCCCGTCCCTGATCGCCCGCCGAGGTCCCTCGATGCCCTGGCCGGTAGCGCCGAGGTGATCGTCTGCGCCGGCCCCGGCGGCGTCGGCAAGACCACCACCGCCGCGGCGATCGCCGTCCACGCCGCCGTCTGCGGACGCCGGGCGTGCGTGGTGACCATCGACCCGGCGCGCCGCCTCGCCGACGCCCTCGGCCTCGCCACCCTCGACAACGATCCCCGCCCGGTCGACGGACCGTGGCCGGCCGGCGGGGGTCTCTGGGCGCTGATGCTCGACACCAAGTCGACCTTCGACGACCTGGTCAGACGCTACGCTTCCGGGCCGGCCCAGGCCGAGGCGATCCTCGCCAACCGCTTCTACCGCAACATCTCCGGGGCCCTGTCGGGCACCCAGGAGTACATGGCGGTCGAGAAGCTGTTCGAGCTTCACGAGACCGACCGTTTCGACCTGGTCGTGGTCGACACCCCCCCGACCCGCCAGGCCCTCGACTTCCTCGACGCGCCCCGCCGCCTGGTCCGCTTCCTCGACAACCGCATCTTCCGGCTGCTGATGATGCCGACCCGCGCCGGGCTGCGCGCCGCGGGCCTGGCGACCCAGCTGTTCCTGCGCACCGTCTCCCGGGTCGTCGGCGGCGAGGTGGTCCGCGAGGCCCTCGCCTTCTTCAGCGCGTTCGAGGGCCTGGAGGAGGGGTTCCGGGACCGCACCGACCGGGTGGAGGCGCTGCTGCGCTCACCGGCGACCGGGTTCGTGCTGGTGGCCTCCCCCCGGGCGGGCGCGACCGGCGAGGCGGTGTACTTCCTCGAGCGGCTCGAGGAGGCGGGCGTGGAGGTCGCCGCGGTCGTGGAGAACCGGGTGCTCCCCCACTTCGGGGTCCCCGAGGAGCTGACCAGTGGGAAAGACGCCGCCACGCGCGACCCGGGCGGGTTCGGGGCGTTGATCGCCAACGCCGCGGACCTGGGGCGGCTCGCTAGCAGCGAGGAGCACCACATCGCCGTCCTGGCGGGTCGCGCGCCAGGAGCGGACCTGGTCCGGGTCCCCTACCTCGACGACGAGGTCCACGACATGGAGGGGCTCCTCGACGTCGGCAGACACCTCTTCACGGACCGGGCGGGGCGTCGGCGCGACCAGCCGGAACCGACCCCGGACCCCGGAGAACGCTAGGGGCGGGGTCGCAGGCCCGGGACGGCCCTCCCGGTCGCCGACGACCGGGAGGCGCTCAGGAGCCGTGCTCGGAGCTGCCGTGCTCGGAGCTGGCCTCCTCGGCCTCGTCGGCCCGTTGGTCCAGGGTGGCGATCGCCTCTTCGATCGTCTCGGTCACCGTGACGATCCGGTCGAACCCGGTGGTGCGGAGCAGCCGCACGAGGGTCGGGCGGTTGCACGACACGGCGACGTCGCCGCCGAGCTCCCGGGCCCGCCGGATCCCCCCGATCAGCGCACCGAGGCCGGCCGAGTCGACGAACGGCACCCCCGACATGTCGATCAGCAGTCGCTTGCTCGACGCCATCTCGGCGAGCGCCTGGCGGAACTGGCTCACCGTGAACGCGTCGAGCTCCCCGACCGGTCGGCAGACCGTGTAGCCCTCGGGCGTTTGGTCCTGGTGGATCGTGAGCATCGAAGTACTGCCTCCCGGCCGGGCCGCCAACTGTACCGGGATGGTACCCACCTCCCGCCCGGCGGTATCTTCCGACGGTGCCCGACATACTGATCGCCACCGACGCCACCTCGGTGTACCGGGACGTCGCCTCGGTGCTAGAGGCTCCCGGGACGACGCTGCGCTGGGTCCGTTCCGGCTACGACGTGCGCCCCGAGCACGACCGTCGCCCGGCGGACCTGGTGGTGTCCGACCTCCAGATCGGGTCGATGGGAGGGGTGGCAGTAGCGCTCGACCTCCACCTCGAGATCGACGCCGGCCGGCTGTTGGCGGTGCCGGTCCTGCTCCTGCTCGACCGGCGGGCCGACGTGTTCCTCGCCCGCCGGGCCGGCGTCGACGGCTGGGTCCTGCGCCCACTCGACCCGATCCGGTTGCGGCGTGCGGCCTCGACGCTGCTCAGCGGCGGGACCTGGTACGACGACACGGCCCTCCCCGATCCCGTGGCGGTGCCGGCCAGCTGAAGTCCCGGTCGCTCCCCCGGGGGGGACTGCTAGGCTCGGGTGCTCCGGGAAGTAGCGCAGCTTGGTTAGCGCGCAGCGTTCGGGACGCTGAGGCCGCGGGTTCGAATCCCGCCTTCCCGACCACGAAACAGCTGGTCAGGCGCCATCTCCGGATGGCGCCTCGTCGCGTCAGGACCCCGGCGTGCGCGCTACGTGCGCGATCCCCCGCTCAGATGGCCGC
>JAKABK010000006.1 GCA_021796905.1 Actinomycetes bacterium | reverse complement strand
CGCGTTGGTGGTGAGGTTGGTGACCGCCCGGCGGAGCTGCTCGGGGTCACCGCAGACCACGACCGGTTCGGGCGCGTCGAGGGTCACCTCCCGGGTGGGATCGAGGGCGACGAGGTCGTCGCAGGCCTCGGCGGCGACCACCACGAGGTCGACCTGGCGGCGCTCGGCGGGCGGGGCCTGGTCGAGCCGGGCGAGCAGGAGCAGCTCTTCGACGAGGTCGCCCATCGTCCGGGCGTGCTCCTCGATGCGTGCCAGGGCGGTCGCAGGGTCGAGAGGCGCTCCGGGCGGTCCCCCGCCCGCTGGTACCGGAGCGCGTCGGGTACCGGCGGGTTCGTCGCCGAGGCGCCCCAGCTCGGCGTAGCCCCGGATCGAGGTGAGCGGGGTGCGCAGCTCGTGAGAGGCGTCGGCGAGGAACTGCCGGAGCCGGGCCTCGGTCGCCGATCGCTCGGCGAAGGCCGCCTCGATGCTCGCGAGCATCCCGTTGAGGGCGTGGCCGAGGTGGCCGACCTCGCTGCGGCCGTCGCCGTCGGGCACCCGTGCGGACAGCTCGCCGGCGCTGATGGCCTCGGCGGCGGCGACCATCTGCTCCAGTGGACGCAGGCTGCGGGAGACAACGAGGAGGGTGACCGCGGCGAGCACGACGAGCAGTCCGACCCCGACGGACAGATCGAGGGCTCGCAGAGCGGCGAGGGAGCGGCGGACCGAGCCGACGGGGATCGCGACGACGACCTCGTCGCCGGCGAGGCGGTTCGCGCCGCCCGGGCTGTCGGGCCCGGGTCCGACGGCGGCTCCGGAGTACAGGAGGAAAGGCCCCGCCACGCGCCCGGTCGAGCGGACCTCGAGGAAGCGGCCGGTGGGCAGATCACGGGGAAGGTCCGGTTCCGGGCAGCGTCCGCCAGCGGAGCCGGGGGCGGCGGTCGGCACCCGCAGGACGGCGAGCGGCGCTCCCGATGCGGAGCGCAGCTCCGCGAAGGTACCGGGGACCGGATCGACGAAGCGGGCGTCGACGGTGGACCCGCAGCGCGCGACCGGCGCGGCGGAGGTGCCCGCCGGGGTGGTCGCGACCCCCGGTGGGGGTCTGCCGGTCCCCGGTCCCGGACCCCCCGGCGGTCGGCAGTCGCTGACGGCCAGGCAGAGCTCGCGTGAGAGTGGGCCGACCTGGGCGAGCAGTTCGCTCCGCTCGGAGCGCTGCTCGGAGCGCTGGTAGAGCAGGTAGCTCACGACCCCGAAGACCGCCAGGCCGGCGGTGACGACCGCCAACTGGACGGCTACGAGCTTGCGCCGCAGGGTCATCGGCGCGCCTCGCGCAGGCAGTAGCCGACACCCCGTACGGTGTGGATCAAGGGCTCCTCCCCGTCGTCGAGCTTGTGGCGCAGGTAGCTGACGTAGGTCTCGAGGACGCTGGCGTTGCCGGCGAAGGTGTAGTCCCAGACGGCTTCGAGGATCTGCTGTCGGGTGACGACCCGCCTCGCGTTGAGCAGCAGATAGTGCAGGAGGCGGTACTCGGTGGCGGTCAGCTCGACGCGGCGCCCGCCGCGGAGGACCTCCCGGCTCGCCTCGTCGAGGGTCAGGTCGGCGAAGCCGAGCACCGGTCGGTCCCCGCTGGCGGGGCGGACGCGCCGGAGGACCGCGTCGACCCGGGCTAGCAGCTCCTCCACGCTGAACGGCTTGGTCACGTAGTCGTCCCCGCCGAGGCGCAACCCTTCGACCTTGTCGCCGGTCGCGTCCCGGGCGGTGAGGAAGATGACCGGTGTCGGCAGGTCGCTGCGGTCGAGGGCGCGGAGGCGCCTGGCGGTCTCGAAGCCGTCGAGGTCGGGGAGCATCACGTCGAGGACCACGAGGTCCGGCCGGTCCCTCCGGAACGACTCCAGCGCCTCTCTGCCGGTACCGGCCTCGGCGACCTCGTGCCCCCCGTAGCGCAGGCCCATGCCGACCAGCTCCCGGATCGCCGTCTCGTCGTCGACGACGAGCACCCGGGTCATCGACGGGGTGGTACCGATGCACGAGGTGACCCGTTGCCGCGCATGGCGGAGGATATCGCGGGCCTGATCCGCGCGGCTGTCCGGGACCGTAGAACAGCTATGGCTCTTCCCGTCACTTCGGAGCATCCGGCGGCCGGACGCCTCGACCTCACTGATCTCGACATCGAGCGAGGTTTCGGCACCTCCCCCCTCGACGAGCCGGTGCTGCGCTGCTTGCAGTACATGCACGACGTTGAGCACCACACGGTCTGCTACCTGCGGGACCTGCTGGTCACCTCCGCCCACCGGGATCCCGAGATCACCGAGTTCCTCACCGTCTGGAACTACGAGGAGCACTGGCACGGGGTGGCGATCGGCCGGGTGCTCGCCGCCCACGGGCGGCCCGCCGGTGACCGGCGCGTCGGCGAGCTGCGTGACAGCCAGCCGTGGACCGAGCGGCTCCGGCCGGTGGGGTTCGCCCTCGGCTCGGTGGCGTTCCCCGACCTGACCGCGGTCAGCCTGGTGTGGGGGGCGATCAACGAGTGGTGCACCCAGGCGGGCTACGGGCAGCTCGCCCGGCGCGCCGGGCACCCGCTGCTCGGGGAGCTCCTGCGCCGGATCATGCGCCAGGAGGGTCGCCACATCGCGTTCTACTCGACCGCGGGGCGGACCCGTCTGGAGCGCAGCCGGGCCGCCCGGCGCCTCACCCGTTTCGCCCTGCAGCGGTTGTGGCGGCCGGTCGGCCACGGGGTGGTGCCGGAGCACGAGACGGCGTTCCTCGTGCGCTACCTCTTCGGCGGTCCGGGCGGTGCCGAGGTGGCGGCCCGGATCGACCGCAACGTCTCACGCCTCCCCGGCCTCGGCGGCCTGGCGGTCGTCGGTACGGCGGTCGAGCGGTACCAGCGCGTCCCTCGGGCCGAGGCCATCAGGGCCCGATCCGGACGACTCCTGACGTCCGATCTCCAGTAGGGGGATCAGCCGTCGCCGAGCGGGTCGAGCGGCGGGGGAGGTTCGAAGCCCTGACGGCGCAGGCCGGCCTCGACCCTGGCGACGACGGTCTCTACGACGCTCACCCGGGCGTAGCGCTTGCACTCCGCTGGGACCACGTCCCAGCGCCCGAGGGGGTGGTCGGTGCGTGCGAGCATGTCACGCAACGCGGCCTCGTAGCGGGGGCGCTGGCGGCGGTTGCGCCAGTCCTCGTCGTCGAGCTTCCAGCTCCGCAGCGGGTCGGCCTGGCGGCGGTGGAAGCGTGCGAGCTGCTCGGCGTCGGAGATCTCCAACCAGAACTTGACGAGGATCGTGCCGTCGTCGGCCAGCAGGCGTTCGAAGGCGACGATCTCGTCGTAGGCCCGTCCCCACTCGACGTCGGTGGCGAATCCCTCCACCCGCTCCACGAGCACCCTCCCGTACCAGGACCGGTCGAAGACGGTCATGTCCCCCCAGCCGGGGAGGGCGGGCCAGAAGCGCCACAGGTAGTGGTGGGACTTCTCCTCTGCGGTCGGTTTGGCGAAGAACGCGACCCGGTAGTGACGGATGTCGAGCGGGGCGACCAGGCGTCTGATCGCCCCGCCCTTGCCCGATGCGTCCCACCCCTCCATCACCACGCATATCGGCGGACCGGCCCGGCCCCCGCCGAGCAGTCCGGCGGTCACCAGGCGCAGTTGGGCGAGGCGGCGTTGGGCCACCGCCAGCCGGCGGGACTCGTCCTTCTTGTCCATGCGCAGGCTCAGGTCCACGGCGTCGATCGAGACCACGGCCGAGACGTTAGCCACGAGGCGCGACCCCGCAGGGATGGCGCACGCCACCCGTATGCTGGTCAGGCCGGTCCGTCGATCCCGAGGAGATCCCTAGATGACCATTGCTGTTGGTGAGCGTCTGCCCGACGTCGAGGTCCAGGTGCCCGGTCCCTCCGGACCGCGGCGGGTCCGTACCACCGAGCTGCTCGGCACCGGCAAGGTGGTGCTGTTCGGTGTGCCGGGTGCGTTCACCCCGACCTGCTCGGACTACCACCTGCCGGGTTTCGTCCTTCGCGCCGAGGACCTGCGGGCCAAGGGCGTCGACACGATCGCGTGCATGGCGGTCAACGACGCTTTCGTGATGGCGGCGTGGGGCCAGGCCCGGGAGGTGGGCGATTCGGTGGTCCTCGTCGCCGACGGGTCGGCCGAGCTCACCCGGGCCCTCGGCCTGGAACTGGACCTCGCCGGCGGCGGGCTCGGGTTGCGCTGCCAGCGGTTCGCGATGATCCTCGAGGACGGCGTCGTGCGCGACCTCGCGGTCGAGTCCGGGACCGGCCTCGACGTGAGCACCGCGGACTCGGTGCTCGCCAAGCTCTGACCGGTCCTCTTCGGGAGCCGCCTGGCTCGTCGGGGTCCCGGGGCGACCCGGTCGTCTAGGGGACCGGGGCCCGGTCGCGGGGGGTGAGCAGGCAGGTGGCGGTGGCGGTCGCGACCAGGGTGCCTTCCTCGTCGGTGAGCTCCGCGTCGGCGAAGACGATCCGTCGGCCCCCCGAGCGCACCCTGGCGGTGCAGGTGAGGACCCGTCCCGGTCCACTGGCGGCGGGTCGCAGGAACCGGATGTGCAGA
Organism: Actinomycetes bacterium; assembly: GCA_021796905.1. Classification (GTDB taxonomy): domain Bacteria; phylum Actinomycetota; class Acidimicrobiia; order Acidimicrobiales; family Palsa-688; genus JAKAQB01. The sequence goes on along the minus strand of JAKABK010000006.1, from coordinate 15,896 downwards.
TCGGTGGTCGCGACCGTGACCCGCATCTGGCGGGCCCGGGACCAGGTGACCACCGCGGCCGCCGTCGCGGAATCGGCCAGCGCCGCGAGGATCCCACCTTGGACTTGGCCGGTCGGGTTGGCGAAACGCTCGTCGGCGGACATGGTCCAGGTGCTCGAAGCCGGGTCGGCCCCGTCGGTACGGCGCAAGCCGAGGGTCAGGTCGCAGTTCGGCGGGATCCTGAGCCCACCGGCCCGGTCTGCTCCTCGGGGCGGTCCGGGGTCGTCGGTCACCGGTCGGGCCGGGATCCCGGCAGTGCCCGGAGCCCGGCCCAGACCAGGTCCGCCAGTCGGCGGGCCATCAGGTCCCCCTCGCTGCGGTCGGCGGCCCCGCCCGCGGGGGACCCGCCGCGGCGTTCGAGCCACATCCGGCTGGTCGTCTCGGCGAGCCCGACGATCCCGAAGGCGAGCAGCTCACGGTGGGACGGGTCGATGTCGACCTCGATCAGCTCCCCGATGGTGCCGGCGATGCGCGCCTCGACCGAGCGGACCGCCGCGGAGAACTCCGGCGACTGCCTGGCGCCGCTGTCGAACAGCAGGGTGAAGGCGGCCGGTTGGCCGCCGACGAAGCCGAAGTAGGAGCGGAACCCGGCCAGCACCCGGCTGTAGGGGTCCTCCTCGGCGGCAGCGGCGGCGGTCACCGCCCCGAGCAGGTCGGTGCCGACCTGGTCGATCAGCTCCCTGAACAGCTCCGCTTTGGACCCGAAGTGCTGGTAGAGCACCGGCTTGCTGACCTCGGCCGAGTCGGCGATCCCTTCCATCGAGGTGGCGTGGTAGCCGGAGGCGGCGAAGGAGCCGAGCGCCACCTCCAGCAGCTGGCGGCGCCGGCGGGCCGCCGGCAGACGCCGAGGGCCCTCGTCGGTCCGGCTCTCTTCGGTCCGGCTCTCTTCGGTCGCCGGCAGACGCCGAGGGCCCTCGTCGGTCCGGCTCTCTTCGGTCGCCGGGTCGGTGTGGGCGATGTCAGCGGTCCTCTCGTTCGCTTCGTTGCCGACCGTAGCGCTCCCGGAGGCGGCGGGGGATCCCACCCCGCCCACCGCTGTGGGCGGCGCCCAGCGTGCGCAGCGCAGTGTCGGAGGTAAATCCGGAGCTCCCGGTACCGCCACCGGATCGGGTCGGGACACCTCGGCGGCCCGAACAGTACGATCCGACGACGCGGAGAGGGCGCCGGCGGCGCCGCGACCGCTCTGTCCCCCTACCGCCGGAGGCCCGAGCCGTGACCCATCCAGGCCAGCAACCGACGCCGGTCCGCTGCTGTCGGGACGGGTCGGAGCGCTGGCGGGTGAGGTCGTGACCGCTCCTGGGCTCTGCGGGCTGCCGGGTGGTGGCGAGCGGTGAGCTGCGCAGCGTCCCCGGCCCCGGCTCCGCCCCCGGTGCCCGCCTCGCTGCTGTCCCTGCCGGGGCGGCTGAGGCGCGCGAGGAGCGGTGTCGCGTTCGTCTACGAGGCGCTCCAGGCCTTGGCGGACCACTTCGGGCTCGCCGACGCCCTGCTCGTCGTCGACGGCACCGCCCTCGGCCGCCAGAGCTTCCGTCTCGGTCGCCGCCCGCTCGGCGCCGCGACCGACGGGATGGCCGCCAGAGGAGCCCGGGCACTGCTCGACTCGCCGCCCGGTCTCTACACCACGCCACCGGGTGCGGTCGACGAAGCGACCGCCGCATACGTGAGCGACCTGGTCGCTGCCGCCCTCGAGCTGGACCTGCTCGCCCACGACGCCGGCCACGACCCGCTCACCGGCCTGCTCAATCGGCGGGCCTACGAGCTGGCGCTCACCGAAGCGGTGGCCCGGGGACGGCGCTACGGGTGGCCCTTCGCGCTGGTGATGGTCGATCTCGACGACTTCAAGGCGGTCAACGACCTCTACGGTCACGCCGCCGGCGACGCCGCGTTGCGGGTGATCGGCACCGAGATCCGCGCCCTGCTGCGCAGGGGTGATGTCGCCGCCCGGCTGGGGGGCGACGAGTTCGCGTTGATCATCTCCAACGCCGCTTCTCCCGAGGTGCTCGGGCCGCTCGTCGACCGGCTCCGACCCCGCCTCGCGGTCGCCCTCCCCGAGACCGGGGTGGGTTTCTCTGCAGGGGTCGCCTGCTTCCCGGCGGACGCCGACGACCCGGTGAGGCTCCAGGCGCTCGCCGACGAGCGCCTCTATCTGGACAAGGCGGCAACATGAACGCCGTCCCCGACCCGCTGCCCCCGGCCGAGGACGGCGGCCTCGACCAGCTCGAGCTCGAGGTCCGCCAGTTGGCGGGGGTGGGTTTCGTCGGTATAGCCCGGCTCGACGACCGCCTGCTCGTGGAGGCGGCGGTCACCCCCGGAGCCGACCTGGCCTCGGTCCGCTCCGAGATCCACCGCCTGGCGGCCTGTCTGGCCGACGTGCCGGCGGTGGTCGAGCTGGTCGACCAGGGCGACGAGACCCGACCGGGCGGCAGGGTGCGTCTGGCGGTGTCGGTCCCCGCGCCCGGCCGCTCCGGTGTCGAGGTGCACCTCGCCCACCGCGACCGGCGGGCCGCGGTGACCTCCGACGACGTCGACGGTCCGGCGGTCGCCCGGGCGGTGATCTCCGGGCTCGGGGTGCTCGGGCTCCTCGCTCCCTGGGGGGTGCGGTCGGTCCAGGACCTGCCCGACGAGCTCGGTGGCGGTGCCCTCGCGGTGCTGGAGAACGTCCGCACCGGCGAGGTGCGCCGCGGCGTCGCCGAGGGTCTCTCCCGCCCAGACGCCTACGCCCGGGCGGTGCTCGCCGCCCTCAACCGGTTCCTGGAGCCCTGACCCCACCGGCGCGGGGCCGCTCAGGTCCCCGGACGCCGAGCCGCTCAGGTCCCCGGATGGTGGTAGGAGCGGTCGGCTGGCTAGCGTTCGGTGATCGTCATGGAGCCGGTGATCCGCTTCCGATCGGCCGTTGCCCTGGTGGGCCCGTTCCCCGTGCTGGCCGGCGTCGACCTCGACGTCTACCCGTCGGAGATCGTCTTGCTGGAGGGTGCCAACGGCGCCGGGAAGACCAGCATCCTGCGGGCCTGCGCCGGCCTGCTCAGGGTGGTGGCCGGCGAGGCGCGGGTCCTCGGCCGTGACCTGGTCGCCGACCCCCGTTCCGTGCGTCGCCGGGTCGGTCTGCTCGGGCACTCGACCGCCCTCTACGACGACCTCACCGTCGCCGACAACCTCGACTTCGCGGTCCGGGCGTCGGGCGGGGAGCGTAGCGGGGTCGCCCCGGCGATGGCCCGCCTCGGCCTCACCGGCCGGCTCCCGGCTTCCAGGGTCGCGTCGCTCTCGGCCGGGCAGCGCCGCCGGGTGGCGCTCGCCGTCCTCGTTGCCCGCGACCCGGAGCTGTGGTTGCTCGACGAGCCCCACGCCGGGCTGGACGCAGACAACCGCGACCTGCTCGACGCGTTGGTCACAGACGCCGTCGGCCGCGGCCGGACCGTGCTGCTCGCCTCCCACGAACGTCACCGGGCTCACGCTCTGGCGGGTCGGATCGTGACCGTCGCCGGCGGGGCGACCGACCCGTCGGTGCCCGACCGGCGGGTCCGCGACGCCGGAGGGCCGCTCGGGTTCGGTCCCCGCAGCGACGCTCCCGGGCCCGAGCCGGGGGTCAGCCATGTGGCGTGACGCGCTGCTCGTCGCCGGCAAGGACCTGCGGGTCGAGGCCCGCTCCCGGGTGACCACCAACCAGGTGGTCCCCTATGCGCTTCTCGTGCTGCTGTTGTTCGGCTTCGCGTTCGACCAGGACCGTCCGGTTCTCGCCGCGGTCGGTCCCGGACTGTTCTGGGTGGCGGTGCTGCTCTGCTGCCTGCTCGCAGTGCAACGCAGCTTCTCCCTCGAGTCCTCCGACGGGGCGCGCGACGGCCTGCGCCTGTCGGGTCTCGACGGCGGCGGCGTGTTCCTGGGCAAGGCCGCGGCGATCGCGGTGCAGCTGGTCGTGCTCGAAGCGGTCCTCGCGTTCGGCGTCGTGGTGCTCTTCGGGACCCACCTCGCCGACCCCTTGCTGTTGGTGTCGACCTGCGTGCTCGCCACGGCCGGCCTGGCGGCGGCAGGAACCGTCTACGGGGTGATGTCAGCGGGGCTGCGGGTACGCGAGACGCTCCTGCCCCTACTGTTGTTGCCGGTGGTGGCCCCGGTACTGCTCGGCGCGACCCAGGCTTGGCTGGCCGCTGCCGGCGTGGTCGCCGGGAGCGGCTGGCGGTGGCTCTCGCTCCTCGCGGCTTTCGCCGCCATATACCTCACCCTCGGTGTGCTCGCATTCGGAACCCTCCTGGAGGATGTGTGACTCTCACAGTGCCGGCTCTGTCGAAACACCCCCGCCGTTCGCTGCTCGACCGAGCGAGCTTCGTCCTCGGTGTAGCGAGTGCGGTCGGGGTCGTGGCGCTCCTGTTCCTCGGACTGGTCGTGTCGCCTCCAGCGATCCTCTACGGGGAGACGGTGCGGCTGATCTACGTCCACCCGGCGGTGGCCACGATCACCTTCGTGGCGTTCGGGGTGTGTGCCCTCGCCAGCCTCGCCTACCTCTGGCCCCGCACCCGCAGTCCCCGCTGGGACCACCTGGCGGGTGCCTCCGCGGAGGTGGGGGTCCTCTTCTGTGCCGCCACCCTGGTCTCGGGATCCATCTGGGGCCGTTACACGTGGGGGGTCTGGTGGACCTGGGACGCGCTGTTGACCCTCACCCTGATGCTCTTCGTCGTCTTCGTCGGCTACCTGGCGCTGAGGCGTACCGGCGGTGACCCGGTAGCCCGGGCCAAGCGCTGCGCGGTGACCGCGCTGCTGGCGTTCCTGCTGGTCCCGATCGACCATTACTCGACGTCGTGGTGGAACACCCTCCACCAGGGCAACACGGTGCTGCGGGTCGGCAAGTCCCCGCTGATCGAGGGTTGGCAGCTCGCCACAATGCTCCTGTCGTTCCTCGTGTTCGCAGTGCTGTTCGCGTGGATCCTGCTGCGTCGCTTCGAGGTGGAGTCGATGGAGGCGCGCCTCGAGGACGAGGGCTACGTCTGGGCCATCGCCGAACGCCGGGCCGAAGGACGATGAGCAGCCCGGTCACCGCCGGTTGGGGGTATGTCGCTGGTGGTTACGGCGCGATCGGGGCCCTGGTCGCAGGCTACGTGGTGTCGGTCCTGCGACGCCGGCGGTCGCTCACCCGACGCCTGCGGCCGACGCCGGCCGAGCCCGCCCTCGACCATCGGCCGTCGACCGCGACGGTCGAGGAGGTGCCGTGACCGACCTCCGGGGCGCCCCCGGGTCCCGCTACGACGACCCGGAACCGTCCGACGCCGCCCGCCCCGAGCGGTCCCACGCCGTCAGGCTCGCCGAGGCGCGCGCGCTGCTCGCATCGGCCGGCGTGGACCGGCCGAGGGACCGTAACTGGCTCGGCAGCCGTCGCCGCCAGGTCGTCGCGGCGTGCATCGTGCTCGCCGCTTTCGGCTACGTCGCGTTCCAGTTCCTCACCAGCGCCGAGCAGTACTTCCTCACCACCAAGGCCGCGGTCGCCGAGAGGGCGCAGCTCGGTACCAAGCCGTTCCGGATCGAGGGGACCGTCGAGCACGACGTCCGCCAGGTCGGCAGGACGATCCGCTTCGACATCTACGCCGACGGGGTCACTGTCGGGGTGGACAGCAGCGGGTCCCCGCCACAGCTGTTCCAACCGGGGATCCCGGTCGTGCTCGTCGGCCACTGGCAGGGGAACGTGTTCGCGAGCGACCAGATCATGGTCAAGCACAGCGCCCGCTACGTCGCCGCCCACCCTGGTCGGTTGAAGTCCCAGCTGCCCTCTGGCGCCAAGGGCTGAGCGGAGGACCCCCGGTGCTCGATTCCGCGGTCGGTCGCGCCGCTGTGATCGTCTCGCTCGCCGCCGCTCTCCTCGGTGCGTTGAGCCTGCTCCGCGGGCTGCGCAGCGGCCGCGACGACCTGCTCGCCGCCGGAGCGAGGTACGTCTGGCTGGTACTGCTCGGCGCGGTGGTGGCGACCGGAGCATTGCAGCACGCGCTGATCTCCCACGACTGGCGGCTGGTCTACGTCGACCAGAACGACAGCCTGCAGACCCCCCTGCTGTACCGGATCACCGCCATGTGGTCGGCCTTGCAGGGCTCGATCCTGCTGTGGGCGCTGGTGTTGTCCGGATATCTCGTCGCGGTCGCGGTCCGGTTCCGCTCACGGGTCACCGACCCGATCGTCGCCTGGGCGTCGAGCATCGGGTACCTCGTTGCCGCGTTCTTCTTCGCGATCATGGCCACCGTCGCCGACCCGTTCGTCACGACCCGGTTCCCGGCGACCAACGGTCCCGGCCCGGACCCGCTCCTCCAGGACCGGATCCTCGTGGCCTTCCACCCGCCGATGCTCTACCTCGGCATGATCGGTTTCACCGTCCCGTTCTGCTTCGCGGCCGCCAGCTTGATCACCGGGCGGCTCGGGGAGGGGTGGATGGTGGAGACCCGGCGCTGGACGCTGTTCGCGTGGGGGTGCCTCACCGCCGGGTTGATCCTCGGGGGATGGTGGAGCTACGAGGTGCTCGGCTGGGGCGGTTACTGGGCGTGGGACCCGGTGGAGAACCTCGCTCTCCTGCCGTGGTTGACCTCCACCGCCTACCTGCACTCGGTGATGGTCCAGGAACGCCGGGGGATGCTGCGGGTCTGGAACCTCTCGCTCATCCTCTCCACCTTCCTGCTCACGATCCTGGAGACGACCCTCACCCGCTCGGGGGTGCTGGCCTCGGTGCACTCGTTCTCCAACTCCGACCTCGGCCCCGAGCTCCTCGCCTTCTTCGGGGTGGTCGCAGCGGTCTCCGTCGGGCTGATCGCCTGGAGGGGTGACCAGCTGCGCTCCCCGGGATCGATCGACTCCCCGCTTTCGCGGGAGGGGGCGTTCCTCGCCAACAACCTGCTGTTCGGGGCGTTCGCCGTGGTCGTGCTGGTCGGAACGATCTTCCCCCTGGTCGTCGAGGCGGTCAACGGCACCCAGGTGACCGTCGGCGGCCCGTACTTCAACACCATGACCCTCCCGATCGTCATCTGCCTGCTGTTCTTGATGGCCGTCGCGCCGGTCCTGCCGTGGAGGAAGGCCAGCGCCGAGCTGCTCCGCCACCGGCTGACCTGGCCGGCGCTCGCCGCGGTCGCGACGCTCGTGGCCTGCGTCGCCGGGGGGTTACGCGGGCTGCTCCCGCTGATGGCCTTCACCCTCGGGGCGTTCGCCGGGGGGTCGGCTCTCCGCCAGCTCGTCCTGGCGACCAGCCGGAACGGATGGCGGGGCCTGGTCGGACGCTCCAACGGCGGGATGATCGTCCACCTCGGGGTGGTGATCATCGCGATCGCCTTCGCGGCCAGCCACTCCTTCGAGCACCAGACCCAGGTGAGCCTCCGGCCCGGGCGGAGCACGGTCTACCAGGCCCAGAAGATCACCTATCTCGGGATGCAGCACGATCGCGGGCCGAACTACCACGGCGTCGCGGCCGACGTCGTGGTCGACGGTCGGCTGATGCGCCCGGCGATCAACGACTACCCGGCCTCGGGTGAGGCGGTCCAGACCCCGGCGATCCACAGCACCCCGCTCCACGACGTCTACCTGACACTCGCCACCACCCCGACCGGCGGTTCGCCGGTGACCATCGGGGTCATCGTCGAACCGCTGGTCGTCTGGGTGTGGGTCGGCGGGCTGGTCATGATCATCGGTGCCCTGCTGTCGGTGGTCCCCGCCGGTCGGAGGCGCTCGGCGCCACCCTCTGGCAGGGAGGCCGTGGCGACCCTGGCGGGTCCCACCGACCCGACCGGCGGACCGGCACGGCAGGCTGTCGTGGGGGTAGCTCCCGGGGGAGGGAAGTGACCGTCGTCGACGGGACCCCGTTGCCGCAAACCCCGCCCCCGGCGGCACCCGGTCCGGTCGCCCCCGGCTCGACGCCGCGCCGGCGCCGGACGGTGCTGTGGGTCTCGGCGGCGGTAGGTCTGCTGGTGGCGGTGCTGGTCGGGGTGCTCGCGGTCGCCGGCAAGCCGGCGGACACCAGCAACCTGCTCGGCTCCCCGGCACCTCCGCTGTCGGGGACGATCCTCCCCGGGCAGCGCCACCTGAGCCTCGCCGATCTCGCCGGCAAGTGGGTGCTGGTCGATTTCTCGGCGAGCACCTGCGTCGACTGCCGGGAGGAGCTGCCGTCGCTCGAGGAGTTCGAGCGCACGGCCGGTAGTCACGACGCCGCCGTGCTGAGCGTCGAGGAGGACCCGGGGGACGGTGCGGCCATGGCCCGCTGGATGGCCGCTGCCGGGGCCCGCTGGCCCGCCCTCCAGGATCCCGAGGCGAGCGTCACCTGGGGGGTCACCGGGATCCCGACGATCTTCCTCGTCGACCCCGACGGGTTCATCGTCGGCTACTACCCGTCGGGGATCGACCCCACGAGCCTCGACTCGGTCATCACCAGCGCCATCAAGGCGGGCAGCGGCGGGGCGGCCTGATGTCCGCATCCCGGCGGGTGCTCCGCTCGGCCCCGTGGGTCGTGATCGTCGTCGTCGCCGCGGTCGCCCTGGGTATCGGAGCGCAGCGCCCCCCCGCCCCGAGGACCCTCGAGCAGCGGACCCTCGCCCTCGCGTCGGAGGTGCGCTGCCCGGTCTGCGTCGGTGAGACCGCAGCGGAGTCGGGTACCGCAGCGTCGGTGGCGATCAGGAGCGAGATCCGCCACGGGCTGGCGGCGGGGGAGAAGCCGGCGGCGATCCTCGCCGGTATCGAGGCGGCTTACGGGCCGGGCATCCTCGAGCAGCCCCGCACCTCGGGGGTTGACCTCCTGATCTGGGTGATCCCTGCCGTGGTCGCCCTCGCGGCCCTCGCCGGCCTGGTGGTCGCGTTCGTCTGGTGGGACCGGCGCAGGCGTGGCGCCCCTGCGGTGAGCGACGACGATCGGTTGTTGGTCGCGGGCCTGCTCGGCTCGCCCGAGGGTCCCGGGGACGCTCGGTGAGCGCTGGGAGCCCGGTCGCTCCGAGCGCGGCGATCGACGCGCTGGTCGAGGAGCGGGACTTCCTCCTCCGCTCCCTGAGGGACCTGGACACAGAACGCGACGCCGGCGAGATCGCCGACGGCGACTACACCTCCCTCCGGGACGGTTACACCCGGCGGGCTGCCGAGGTCGTGCGCCGCATCGAACGGCTCGAGGCTGGCGAGCCCGCCGTCCCGGTCCCGGCGCCCGACGCCGGGAGCCGGGGATCGGGGGAGGCCGCGGGCGCGCACCAGCCCGAGGGAGCGCAGCCCGGCCCCGGTCGACCAGCTGGTCGGCGGGGCCTCAGGCGTGGGCTCCTCGCGCTCGGGGCGGCGTTGTGCGTCGCGGGTGCCGGGTGGGCGGCCGCCGGAGCGACCGGCGCCCAGCTTCCCGGGCAGTTCGTCACCGGGGACGCCGTCGGAGCGCAGAAGGTAGCCGAGGAGCTCCTCGCCGCGGCCAAGGCGTCCGGGGCCGGCCAACCGGTCCGGGCGTTGCGTGACTACCAGGCGGTGCTCGCTGTGCAGCCCGACAATCCGACGGCCCTGACCGGGGAGGCGGCGGTCCTGCTCCAGTCGAACGAGGCGTCGCTGGTCGGCCGGAGCGCGGTGATGCTCGCCAAGGCAGAGCAGGCCGACCCGTCCTACACCCCCGCCTACATCTACCTCGGGCGGGCCCTGATCGTGCTCGGTGACTACTCGCGGGCAGAGAAGCAGCTGCGGACCTTCATCACCGACGACCCGAAGGGGCCGGCGACCACCGAGGCCCGCAAACTGCTCACCTACGCTGACAAGCGGGCTGCGGCCGCCGGGAGGACGTCGGGTTCGACCGGCGGGTAGCCCCGGGGCGGGGACGTCAGGTGGGCGGAGCGCCCGGCGAGCTCCCGTTGCGCGACTTGCGGGCGGTCGGCCCCCGGCTACTGCACGAAGGTGACACAGGCGACGTCGCCGAGCGCCCGGGAACCGCCCTCGTCGCTCACGCCGGCGCCGGCCAGGCCGGCGAGCATCCCGCGCACCATCCCCCGATCGACCGCGCAGATCACCGGGTGCTGGCGGGCGGTGTCGAAGAACGGGCAGCTCTGCTTGACCAGCGCCAGTGAGCCGCCCCGGGCCTCGGCGTGGGCCTCGAACCCGTGGGCGGTGAGGGCGTCGGCGATGGCGTGCAACGCCACCCGGGAGGACCGTTGCCCGTCGCCGCCGGACATGCTCTCCGCCAGCCTCCGGCCGTACTGCTCGCCGACCCGTTCGGCCATCCCCTCGGCCTCGCCCGGTGCGAGCAGGGCGAGCGCTCCTCCGAGGAGGGCGATCAGCAGGTCGTTGCCCGGACGGGGCGACAGGACCGGTCCGGAGCCCGGCGCCGGCCGGTAGCGCTTCGAAGGCCGCCCGGCGGCGCCGTCGGGGCGTGCGACGACCACCGTCAGGTAGCCGCCGGCGGCGAGCTTGTCCAGGTGGTGGCGGGCGACGTTGGCGTGCAGGTCGAAGTGGGCTGCCACCTCCGAAGCCGTCACCCCGTCGGGACGGTCCCGGACCAACAGGTAGATCCGTCGGCGGGTCGGGTCACCGAACGCCGAGGTGACCGCGCTGACCGCAGCGCTGAACTCGGAGTCGCCCAGCTCGACGGGCCGTGCCTCGTCGGGGGCAGCGACCCCAGGGCTCCGCTCCGCGGACCCGAGGAGCTCTCGGCCTACCGGCACCACACCGGTACTCTACCTGTCGAGGTGGTCCAAGACCTGCAGCGGTGGTCCGGGCGGTTCGCCGGGACCCGGCAGCGGGTCAGGGGCCGTGCAGGGAGGTGGCCGCCCGGACGTCCCGGGGAGCGGGCCCTCGGATAGGAGAGCGATGGCGGTCAACGAGCGGGACGTGGTGGATGCCCTCCGACCGGTGAGCGCCCCGGGCCTCGGGGGGAGCATCGTGGAGCTCGGGTTGGTGAAGTCGGTGTCGGTCCGTCGGGGGCGGGTCGGAGTGACCGTCGCGGTGAGCGGGTCGGACGGTAGCGCAGGCGCGGAGGTGACCCGAGCGGTCACCGCCGCCGTCGGTGTCCTCGACGGGGTCCGGGGCGTCCGCGTCGGGATCACCGAGGCCAGCGCCGAGGAGATGGCCGGGCTCCGCCGTACCGCCCCGACGCCTGTAGGTGACGAGGGGCGGAGCGGGCCGGGTGGTGCCGGCGGGCCGAAAGGTGCCGGCGGGCGCCCGGCTCCTCTCGGTCACGAGGCGGGCCGGACCAGCAGCTTCGCCCGGCCCCGGAGCCGGACCCGGGTGATCGGTGTCACCTCCGGAAAGGGCGGGGTGGGCAAGTCGTCGGTCACGGTGAACCTGGCGGTGTCGCTGGTCCGGGCCGGCTTCGACGTGGGTCTGCTCGACGCCGACGTGTACGGCTTCTCGGTCCCGGCCATGCTCGGGATCGAGTCGGCTCCCACCGTATCGGCCGAGAAGATGGTGCCCCCGGTCGCCTACGGGGTTCGGACGATGTCGATCGGGTACTTCGTCGACGAGGACCAGCCGGTCATGTGGCGAGGACCGATGCTGCACAAGGCGCTCGAGCAGTTCCTGGTCGACGTCGACTGGGGCGAGCCGGACTTCTTGCTGGTGGACATGCCGCCGGGCACCGGTGACGTCGCCTTGTCCATGGCGCAGTACCTCCCCACCTCGGAGGTCTACGTCGTGACCACCCCCCAGCCCGCCGCCAAGCGGGTGGCTCAACGGACCGCGTACATGGCCCGCAAGATCAACCTGCCGTTGCGGGGTGTGGTGGAGAACATGAGCTGGTTCAGCGGTGTCGACGGGACCCGCTACGAGCTGTTCGGTCGAGGCGGCGGTCAGGAGCTCGCCGACGAGCTCGGGGTGCCGCTGCTCGGCCAGGTGCCGCTGGTCCCCGAGCTGCGCGAGGGTGGGGACACCGGGCGACCGGTGACGGTCAGCGACCCCGGAGGAGAGGTGGCCGGCGCGTTCGCCGCGATCGCCGCCGCGATCGTCGCGCGCGGCCCGAGCCGGATCTTCCGCCCCGAGCTCACGATCAGCTGATCCGGGGCGCCCTGGGACCGCCCCGGGTTCCGGCATTGGGTTGCGGGCCATGGGATGATCAGAGGATGGACAGTCCGGCACCGGGAGGCGCCCCGGTCGGCAGGAGAATGGTGCTCGGCATGCTCGCCCTCGGAGCCGCCGGGGTGGTCGTCGGGCCGAGCCTCGAGCAGGGGGTCTCGGCCGCCCTCGAGCCCCTGCAGGGGTCCGGGCTCACCGGGGTCCTCCCCGGAGGGGGCGGCTTCATCGAGTACACGGTCGTCGCTGGTTTCCCCGCCGCAGGCAGGGACTACCGCCTGCGCGTCGATGGGCTGGTCGGGGCGCCGGCGAGCTTCTCGCTCGACGACCTGGAGGCGATGCCCGCAGTGCATCTCGACCGGACCTTCCAGTGTGTGACCGGCTGGAGCGTCCCCGACGTCCACTGGGTCGGGGTGCGCCTCAGTGACCTCGTCGAACGGACGCGACCGGAGCCGACCGGGACGGTGCTGCACTTCACCTCCTTCGACGGGGTCTACACCGAGACCTTGACCCGGTCGCAGGCCGAACAGACCGGGGCGCTGGTCGCCTATCGCATGCTCGGAGCGCCGCTCACCCGGGGCCACGGGGGCCCGGTCCGCCTGTACGTGCCGGAGATGTTCGGCTACAAGTCGATCAAGTGGCTCTCTTCTATCACCGTCACCGACCGGGTCGAGCCGGGCTACTGGGAGCGCAACGGTTACCCGGTTGACGCGTGGATCGACGGCCACCCGCCGACCACGGCGTCCTGAGCCCGGGCGTGGCCGGCACCCACCCGCCCGGCGCCGCCTCCCGGCCGGGCCGGGGCGCCGCTGCCCGAAGCGGGCACCCCGCCGGCACCGGCGCTGCTGAGCGCGACAGTGCCGGCGGCTGGCTGCTTCGCTTCGATCGGGTGGAGCGGGTCGTGCACTGGCTCAATGCGTCGCTGTTCGCGCTCCTCGTCCTCACCGGCGCGGCGCTCTACCTCACCCCCCTGCAGTCCCTGATCGGGCGCAGGGAGCTGGTCGAGACGGTGCACGTCTACGCGGGCATGGCCCTTCCCCTCCCGGTCCTGGCGGCGCTGAGCGGCTCGTGGGGGAGGGGGCTGCGGGCCGACCTCGCCCGGATCAACCGGTGGTCAGCCGAGGACCGGCGTTGGTTGCGTTCCGGCGGCCGGGGCGGCGCCCGCAGGGGAACGGGAGTGCGCTGGCGGCTCGGGAAGTTCAATCCGGGCCAGAAGCTCAACGCTGCGTTCAGCGCTGGGGCCGGGCTCGTGATGCTCGGGACCGGCTGCCTGCTGCGCTGGTACCGCCCGTTCCCGCTCGACTGGCGTGTCGGGGCGACTTTCGTCCACAACTGGTTGGCACTTCTGTTCGTGGTGGTAGTCGCCGGGCACGTGATCCTCGCCGTCTCCGACCGCGACGCGATGGGGTCGATGCTGACGGGGAGGATCGACGTCTCGTGGGCCGCCACCCACGCCCCGGCATGGCTGGACGAGGAGGTGGGGACCGGCGCGCCAGCCCGGGAACGGTCACGCTGAGCGCCGGCGGCAGCCAGCCTGGCGATCGTCCTACCCTCGATGGGATGCAGCGACCTGGTGCGCCGAGCGGCGCCGAGCCACAGACGCCATCGGGTGAGCGGATGGCCGGCTGGGCGGCCACCATGCGCGGGAGGACCGACGAGGTCGGTGTGGTCCACGCCCACGCGAGCGGGGTCGAGCCGGCAGTCGACCCCTCACTGCTGGACCGTCGGGCCCGTGAGGAGGCCGAGGACCGGACCCTCGCGGGTGGCGCCACCCGCGCCTCGGGGGCGGGCGATCGGGCCGTCCCGGAGGAGCCGGACGAGCTGCGGACCTGCTTCGAGCGCGACCGCGACCGGATCCTGCACTCCGCACCGTTCCGGCGTCTGGCCGGCAAGACGCAGGTCTTCGTGTTCCCGAGGGACCACCAGCGAACGCGGCTCACCCACGCCCTCGAGGTGGCGCAGGTGGCGACAGCGGTGGCGCGCGCCGTCGGGCTCAACGTCGCGCTCACCGAAGCGATCGCCCTCGGTCACGACTGTGGTCACGGGCCGGGAGGTCACGCCAGCGAGGACGCCTTCGCTCCCTATCTGGCGGGCGGGTACGACCACGCGGTGTGGGGTGCCGACGTGGTCCTCGCACCGCTCAACCTGTGCTCAGAGACCCTCGACGGGGTCCGCCGGCACTCGTGGTCGTTGCCGAGCCCACGCACCCCTGAAGGGGTGGTGGTGAGCTGGGCCGACCGTTGCGCCTACTGCGCCCACGACCTGGAGGACGCGGTGAGCGCCGGGATCGTCGACACTGCCGAGCTCCCCCCAGCGGTCTCGGATATCGCCGGGGCGACCCGCTCCTCGCAGCTGAGGGTCTTCGTCGGGGCGTTGGTCGAGTGCATCGCGACCACCGGGAGGGTCGGAATGCACTACGAGGCGGCCGCGGCCCTGGCCGAGCTGCGCAGGTTCAACTACGAGCGGATATACACCCAGCCGGCGTCCGTGCGCCAGGGTCGGGCGGTGGTGGCGGTGCTGCGGGCGCTCGTCGACTACTTCGTCGAGGACCCCCGTCGCCTGCCGGCCCCACCGTCACCCGGGGACCGGGACGATCCGGTTCGCCGAACGGTCGCCTACGTCGCCGGCATGACCGACCGGTTCGCCTTCGAGACCGCCCTCTCCCGGCTCGGCTGGGACCCCCGGCGGTTGCCGAGAGGTGTCGACTCCCCCGGCGGCCACCCCTGGGTCGTCTGAGGCACCGGCGGGTGAGCCGCCCGCCTCGGCCCGGCACCGGCGGTTGGGCCGCCGGCCTCCTGCCGGGGGGGACCGTGGCCTAGCTAGGATGACTGGGAGTCGAGCGAGGAGCGCTTCAAGGTGGACGTGCGGATCGGAGTCACCCAGACCCCCAAGGAGATCGAGCTGGAGCTCGCTGCCGACGCCGACGCCGACGCCGTCGCCGCGCAGGTCGACGCCGCCCTCGGCTCGGAGACGGGAATGCTCTGGATGACCGACCGACGCGGCCGCCGGGTGGGGGTCCCGGCGGCCAAGGTCGCCTACGTCGAGATCGACGCGACCCACGACAACCGCCAGGTGGGTTTCGGTGTCGCCGCCAACCGCTGACCGCGCTCCTGGTTCGATCTAGCACCTCGTGGGAGACCTGCTCGATCGACGGCTCATCTTCGTCACCGGCAAGGGCGGGGTGGGCAGGACCACCGTGGCCGCGTCGATCGCTCTGCTGGCCGCCGAGCGGGGTCGGCGGGTCCTCGTGTGCGAGGTGGACGCCAAGGGCAACCTGGCCGACTCGTTCGAGACCACCCCCACCGGTTTCGACGCCCGGGAGATCTCCCCCGGGCTGTGGGCGATGTCGATGGACACCGAGGCCAGTCTGCGCCAATACCTGTCGCTGCAGCTCAAGCTCCCGGTCCTGGCCCGCATCGGTCCGCTGGCGAAGATGTTCGACTACGTGGCGACCGCGGCCCCGGGGGTCAAGGAGATCGTCACGGTGGGCAAGTTGTGCTGGGAGGTGCGGGAGGACCACTACGACACCGTCGTGGTCGACGCGTCCGCGTCGGGCCACGTGGTCAGCCAGCTGGCCGCGCCCCAGGCGATCAACCAGCTGGTCAAGGTGGGCCTGGTCCGGCTCCAGACCGGGTGGATGCTCGACATCCTCGGTGACGCGGCGACGACCGGTGTGGTGGTGGTGGCCACACCAGCGGAGATGCCGGTGAGCGAGACCCTCCAGCTCGTCGAGCGCCTGCGCGACGAGACCGCCGTCCACCTCGCGGCGGTGGTGGTCAACCGGGTGCTGCCGGAGCTGTTCAGCCGGGGGGAGGAGGAGCTGTTCGAGCGGCTCGACACCGACGGACCGAGCTCGGCGCTCGACGCGGGGCTCGGGGTCGCCTCCCGCCCGCTCT
>JAKABK010000248.1 GCA_021796905.1 Actinomycetes bacterium | reverse complement strand
CCGGCCGGGCGGTCCCCGCCCGACCCTTGTCGAACCGGCAGCGGCCGGCTAGAAATGTCCGGGGGCGGGGCGGAGCGATCGAAGCGTCCGATGAGCGGCGGTGCCAGATGACCGAAGACAGCCCGGAGCGGCACCGCCAGGATCTCCTGGCCAGCCTGTACGGGAGCGAGGTGCCCACCACGTTGTGTGGCGACATGCTGCGCACCGGGGACGTGGCCGCGATGTTCCAGGTGTCCGAGCGGACCGTCTCGGAATGGGCCCGGCGGGGCCGGATCCCCTCGGTCCGCACCCCCGGTGGCCACCGCCGGTACCCGGCCGACGAGCTCCACCGGCTCCTGGCGGAGCGGGACTCCTGGGCCCCCGGCTGGGAGCGCACCCCGCCACTGGAGCCTCCGGGGCGCAGGGACCCGGACGCCGGCAGCCGCTTCGAGCTCCCTTTCCCTTCAGCCCCTGCGGCTCAGGAGAGCACCGAGGCGAGGGGCACGCACCCGAGCCCGTGGGCCTCCGCCACCGAGGCGTAGGTCACCTGGCCCTCGTGGGTGTTGAGCCCGAGGGCCAGGCTGGGGTCGTTGCGCAGCGCCTCACGCCATCCGTGGTCGGCGATCTCGAGGACGTAGGGCAAGGTGACGTTGGTGAGCGCGAAGGTCGAGGTGTGCGGCACCGCCCCCGGCATGTTGGCCACGCAGTAGAACACCGAGTCGTGCACCCGGTAGACCGGGTCGGCATGGGTCGTGGGCCGGGAGCTCTCGAAACATCCCCCCTGGTCGATGGCGATGTCGACCAGCACCGAGCCGGGCTTCATCCGCGCCACCAGCTCGTCGGTCACTAGCGTCGGCGCTTTCGCCCCCGGCACCAGCACCGCCCCGATGACCAGGTCGGCGTCGAGGCAGGCACGCTCCACCTCGTAGGTGTTGGACGCGACGGTCTGCAGGTGCCCCTGGTAGATCCTGTCGGCCTCGCGCAGCTTGGCGACGTTCTTGTCGAGCACCAGCACCTCGGCCTGCATCCCGAGGGCGATCGCGGCGGCGTTCATACCCGACACCCCCCCGCCGAGGACCACCACCTTGGCGGCGTACACCCCCGAGACCCCGCCCATCAACACTCCACGCCCCCCGCCGTCGCGCTGGAGGTGGTGGGCGCCGGCCTGGGGAGCCATCCGCCCGGCCACCTCGGACATCGGAGCCAGTAACGGAAGGCTGTGATCGGGCAGCTCGACGGTCTCGTAGGCGACCGCCGTGGTCCCCGCGCCGAGCAGTGCGTCGGTGCAATCCCGCGACGCCGCGAGGTGCAGGTAGGTGAACAGGACCAGGTCCTTGCGGAGCCGGTGGTACTCCTCGGCGACCGGCTCCTTCACCTTGAGCACCATCTCGGCGGCACCCCAAACCTCGTCGGCATCCCCGAGCAGGGTCGCCCCCGCGGCGAGCATCTCCTCGTCGGTGATCGACGAGCCGACACCGGCGCCGCGCTGGACGAGCACCTGGTGGCCGTGGCGGACCAGCTCGTGCACGCCGGCGGGCGTGCACGCCACCCGGTACTCGTGGTTCTTCACTTCGGTGGGTACACCGATCTTCATCTGCTCGTCCTCCTGGTGGGCACGTCGTCGGGTCTGGGGGGATCGGGGAACCACGCGAGGGAGATGGCCGGCCCTCTCGTCCTTTCCCATCATCCCATACCCGGCCCGCGCAGGCAACGAATCCGTCGCCCAGATCGGTCATCGGCGAGTGTTTCCTTGACAGTTCGGGTAGAACGGGCAAGAATCGTGCAAGAGGCGGTTGTCGCAAGGGCGGCACGCCAGGAAAGGACCGCACCGTGGCGAGCCGAGCTGCGGGCCGCCGCACGCCGCGGCGACCCGATGACATCCCCGGTCAGCCCGACGCCGCGGACGCCCCGGGGGACACCCCGAACAGCTCTGCGGGTGGCGACACCCACTTGGAGACCGAGTCGTCGATCCGCGACGCCAGCGGCCGCCTCGACGAGCGGTCCAAGCGGATCATCGAGCAGCTCCAAGAAGACGCCCGCCGCTCCTACGCCGCGATCGCCCGGGCCGTGGGGCTCTCGGAGGCCGCCACCCGCCTGCGGGTGCAACGCCTGCTCGAGGAGGGCATCGTCCAGATCGCGGCGGTCACCCGGGCCGGGGCCGTCGGCTTCCACCGTCAGGCGATGCTCGGTGTGCGGGTCGAGGGCGACGTACGTGCCGTCGCCCACAAGCTCGGGAACCTCCCCGAAGCCGAGTACGTGGTGATCTGTGCCGGCCAGTACGACCTGCTCGTCGAGCTGGTCTGCGAGGACGACGAGCACCTGCTCGACGTGATCGACAACGGCGTGCGCGCCGTGCCCGGGGTACGCAGCACCGAGACCTTCGTCTACCTACGAGTCGAGAAGGAGAGCTACCAATGGGGGACACGATGACCCCGTCCAACGCCGGCCAGCCCGGGAGCGAGGCAACAGCGGCCGAGCCGCTCGGCCTCGACGACGTCCACCTGCAAGAGGCGGCCAAGCGGCACCTCTGGATGCATTTCACCAGGATGTCGTCCTACCGGGACCACGACGTGCCGATCATGGTGCGCGGAGACGGACCGTGGGTCTACGACAGCCGGGGCAAGAAGTACCTCGACGGGTTGTCCGGCCTCTTCGTCGTCCAGGCCGGCCACGGCCGTCGGGAGCTCGCCGAGGCCGCCGCCCACCAGGCCGGGACCTTGGCCTACTTCCCGCTGTGGAGCTACGCCCACCCCAACGCGATCGAGCTGTCCGAGCGCCTCGCATCCCTCGCCCCCGGAGACTTGAACCGTGTCTTTTTCACCACCGGGGGCGGCGAGGCGGTCGAGTCCGCCTGGAAGCTCGCCCGCCAGTACTTCCGCGCGCTCGGAGAACCCGGCCGCTACAAGGTGATATCCCGCAACATCGCCTACCACGGCACCACCATGGGGGCGCTGTCGATCACCGGCCTGCCCGACATCAAGGCGCAGTTCGAGCCTCTCGTCCCCGGCTCGGTGCGGGTGCAGAACACCAACTTCTACCGGGCCCCACAACACGGCGACGACCCGGAGGCCTTCGGACGCTGGGCCGCCGACGACATCGAGGCCCGGATCGAGATGGAGGGCCCGTCGTCGGTGGCGGCCGTGTTCCTCGAGCCGGTCCAGAACTCCGGCGGCTGCTTCCCCCCGCCCCCCGGTTACTTCCAGAGGGTGAGGGAGATCTGCGACCGTCACGGGGTCCTGCTCGTCTCCGACGAGGTGATCTGCGCCTTCGGGCGGCTCGGCTCGTGGTTCGGGGCGGAGCGCTACGGCTACCAACCCGACATGATCACCTGCGCCAAGGGTCTGACGAGCGGCTACTCGCCGCTCGGTGCTCTGCTGGTGAGCGACCGCCTGATGGAGCCGTTCCTGTCGGGGACCGCGACGTTCAGCCACGGCTTCACCTTCGGGGGTCACCCGGTGTCGACCGCGGTTGCCCTCGCCAACCTCGACCTGTTCGAGAAGGAGGACCTGGTCGGAGGCGTCGAGCGGCGCGCCGCGGACTTCCGCAGGGTCCTCGACGGTCTCCGGGACCTGCCGATCGTCGGGGACGTCCGCGGTGACGGCTTCTTCTACGGGATCGAGATGGTGAAGGACAAGGCGACCAAGGAGAGCTTCGACGACGCAGAGTCCGAGCGCCTCCTGCGGGGCTTCCTCTCCGGGGCGCTGTTCGAGGCCGGACTGGTGTGCCGGGCCGACGACCGGGGCGACCCGGTCATCCAGCTCGCCCCGCCGCTGATCTGCGAGCAGGAGCACTTCGAGCTGATCGGCGAGATCCTCCGCTCGGTCCTCACCGAGGCCTGGCAGCGGCTCTGAGCACCCCCGACGGCCCGGCGGTGGAGGTCGCCACCCCCACCACGGGGGCTCCGCTCCGGTCGCCCCCGAGCCGGCCGGTCGGAGCTGGACGGCCGAGCCGGCCGGTCAACGGGCAGGTGAGCT
>JAKABK010000005.1 GCA_021796905.1 Actinomycetes bacterium | reverse complement strand
GAGCACCGGGCCGGCGTGCAGACCGCGTCGGTGGTGGTGGTGGTGGGTGGATGCCGGTGTGGTGGCGGCAGCCGAGGTGGAGGCGGCAGTCGAGGCCGGGCTCGGCGTCGCTGCCCACACCGCGGCACTACCCCCGAGGACGGTCGTGCCGGCGATGGCGACCGCGGCCAGCTTGCGGGTGGTGCTGCGGAACAGTTCGTGCATCTGTCGTGTTCTCCTTGGCTCGGTCGGGTCGATCGCCCGACAGCGACGACAGCCTCGCTACCGATTGTCGAGCGTCGGTCAGGTCCGGGTCAGGGCTCGATGAAGCTTTCGCGCCGTCGGGCGCGCTCAGCTCCGGGCCGGTACCGCGGCGCCGATCGCCCGGGCACCGGCGACGAGCGCTTCTCGCCCGGCACCGTCGAGCGCGCCGAAGCGAGCGGCGACCACCCGGTCGGTCGCCTCGTCGGCGGCCGCGAGGAGCCGCCGGTCATCGTCGGTCGGCACGGGCAGCTCCCCGTCGCCCCACCCGAAGGTGCCGACGTCGTCGGGGCGACGGATGGCGTGAGCGATCGGGGTGGGCAGGCCGGAGGCGACCACCGCGACCAGGTGGGCCGAACCGCGAAGCTCCCGCAGGACCGCCACGAGCTGGGACGCCCGGCCGGGAAGGTCGTCGGCCAGGGGGAGGGAGGCGTAGCCGGCGAAGAGGGTGAGGCCGCCGGCGTCGGCGATCGCCGTGCTCACGACCCGCTCGGCGGCGGCGCAGAAGCGGTCCAGGTCGCTCACCCCGTGGAGCGTTCTGCGCCCGAAGTCGGCGCACGACCCCCAGTACGCTGCCGCCGCCACCCCCACCTCGCACAGCTCCCGGGCCGAGGTCCACATCTTGTCGACCAGCGACGGGGCGAAGTACCCGAACGCTGCCGAGACGACCCGCCAGTCGACGTCGCCGAGGGCTCCGCCGCGCCCGAGGAAGTAGAACCGGAACGCCCCGAGACCGAGGTCCTTGCCGACCGCGACGGTCTCGGGGGTGAAGTACCAGGCGGATCCCACCCGTGCGAACACGGGGCAGGCGGCGTCTACCAGTTGATCGGCTTCCACCACGGCGACGGTAGTCGGCCGGTCGCACCGGGGAGGATCCCACCGGGCGCCGCAGGACGGGCCGTTCGTCATTTGGCCCCCAACGAATATGCTGGGTCCCGGCCAGTCAGCGCAGCAGGGGAGAGACCGTGCCCGTGATCGAAGTCGAGCCCGGTGACGACCACGCCGACCTCACGAGCCACGACACCTTCGTCGCAGGCGTCCCCTACGCCACCTTCGACCGGCTCCGACGCGAGGACCCGGTCAGCTGGTGGGAGGAGGGCGACGGGAGTGGTTTCTGGGCCCTCACCCGCTACCAGGATGTGGTCACCGCCAGCCGCCGACCGGAGGTGTTCTCCTCCGCCCGGGGCATCCGCCTGGAGGACATGGACGAAGAGGAGCTGCAGGCCCGCCGGACCCTCATGGAGATGGACCCCCCGGAGCACACCCGCTATCGCCGGCTGGTGTCCCGGGCCTTCACCCGCAAGTCGGTGCTCGCCTACGAGGACGCCATCCGTGCCCTCGCCCGAGCGATCCTCGACGAGGTCCACGGCACCCCCCGGCTCGACTTCACCGACCTCGTCGCGCGCCAGCTGCCGATGCGGATGCTCGGCCGCCTCCTCGGCCTGCCCGAGGCCGACAGCGACTGGTTGGTGCGCCGTGGCGACGCCCTGATCGCCAACTCCGACCCGGATTTCACCGACTACGTGGTCGACCGGGTCGACACCAGCGAGTACCGGCTGCTCCCCTTCCGCAGCCCGGTGGCCCTGGAGCTGGTCGGCTACGGCCGGGAGGCCTTCGAGGCCCGCCGACGCCACCCCGGAGACGACCTGCTCACCGCGCTGCTCGCACCGATGCCCGACGGGGAACGCTTGAGCGACGCCGAACTGGCCAATTTCTTCACCCTGCTGGTCGCCGCCGGCAACGACACGACCCGCTACACCATGGCCGCCTCGATCAAGGCGCTCGCCGAGCGACCACGGGTCCGGGAGGAGCTGACCGCCGAGCCGGGCCGGCTCGACAACGCGGTGGAGGAGCTGCTGCGCTGGGCGTCGGTCACGATGCACTTCCGACGCACCGCCACCACCGACACCGAGCTGGGGGGCCGGTCGATCCGCGCCGGGGACAAGGTGGTGCTGTGGTTCGTTGCCGCCAACTACGACCCCGAGCAGTTCCCCGACCCCTACCACCTCGACCCGGACCGCCGACCGAACGACCACGTCACCTTCGGACTGAAGAGCCCGCACCTGTGCCTCGGCGCCCATCTGGCCCGCATGGAGCTGCGGGTGCTGCTCGAAGAGCTCCTCCCGCGGGTCTCGACGGTGGAGCTCGCCGGCCCCCCCGAGCGGCTCCGGTCCAACTTCATCGCCGGCATCAAGCACCTCCCCCTCGAGATCGGCTGGAAGTGACCGGAGCCCCCGGCTCCGGGCCCCGCCCCCTGATCGGGCTCAGCTGCCGACGCTGGCCCGCCGCGCTGCTGGGCGCCGCGCTCCCCGCCGCCTACGCCGACGCCGGCGTCGACCTCGGGATCGGCGACTACCCGGCGGCGATCGCCGCCGCCGGAGGTCTCCCCGTCCACCTCGCCCCAGACGCCCCCGCCGGCGAGATCGTCGCCCGCCTCGACGGCCTGGTGCTCACCGGTGGCGCCGACATCGACCCGTCCACCGCCCTCGCCGCTGCCGCCGGTGGGTCGGGGATCCCCGGCGGCGCGACCGTCCCGGGCGGCGCCCGCCCGGCCGGGAGCCCCGCCGGACGGACCGGTGTCACGAGCCCGCCGGCGACCGAGCCGGACCGGGACCGCTTCGAGCTCGGGTTGCTCCGGGCCGCGCTGGACGCGGACGTGCCGGTGCTCGCCATCTGCCGGGGGCTGCAGCTGCTCAACGTCGCCCGCGGCGGCACCCTCGTCGCCGACCTGCCGGCCGGCGCCGGCGACGACCACGCCCGCTTCGCCGGCAGCCGCCACGACCGGGTCCATACCGTCAGTTTCGCGGCCGGGTCGCTCGCCGCTTCGCTCTACGGCCCGTCGGTGGTGGTCAACAGCCTCCACCACCAGGCGGTCGACGCCCTGGGGGACGGGCTGGTGGCGGTGGCTGCCAGCCCCGACGGGACCGTCGAGGCACTGGAGCTCCCCGGGCGGGCGGTCCTCGCCGTGCAGTGGCACCCCGAGTCGCTACCCGACGACCCGTGCCCGGGATGGCTGGTGGCCGCCGCCCTCGCCGGTCAGCTCGACCGGGGTCAGAGGAAGGGCAGGTAGGTGCGCCGCTCCCAGTCGGTGGTGTAGGCGCAGAAGGCGTCCCACTCGCTGCGTTTGACCGCCAGGTGCTGGCCGACCAGCTCCTTGCCGACCGCGTCGCAGAGGGCACCGTCGGCTTCGAGGGCGGCGAGCGCCTCGCCGAGGTTCCCCGGGCAGCCGACGCCGGCGTCGACCCTCCCGAAGCCGTCGCCGGTCTCGGCTGGGCCGAGCTCGAGGCGGTCCTCGACACCGAGACGCGCCGCTTGGAGCACCGCGGCGATAGCGACGTGGCTCGGGGCGGCTCCGTCGGCCAGGCGGTGCTCGAGGCGGGCCGACGCTCCCCGCTCGGGCGGGACCCTGACGGTCGCGCCGCGGTGATCGTGACCCCAGTTGGCCCAGAAGCCGGCGAGCTGGCCGGGACGCAGCCGTCGGTAGGCGGTGACGGTCGGGGCGAGCAGCCCGCAGAGGGCCCGGTGGTGCTCGAGGAGCCCGGCGGTCGCCTGGCGGGCCAGGAGCGACAGGCCGTCGGGGTCGGCGGGGTCGTTTACCGCGTTGGCCCCCTCGGGGGTCGTGAAGCTCAAGTTCACGTGCAGCCCGCTGCCGCCCCGGTCGTTGACCGGCTTGCCGAGGAAGGTCCAGAGGAGGCCTCTACGGATGGCCAGCTCCCTCGCCATCTGTCGGAACAGGAACGCCCGGTCGGCTGCCTCCAGGGCGTCGGCGTGTGCGAGGGTGAACTCGAACTGGGACTCGTCGTACTCGCTGTTGATCGCCTCGATCGCGATCCCGGCCCGGTCCGCGGCGTCCCACAGCTCCCCGATGACACCGTGCGGGTCGACCGACGGTCCGGTGCCGTAGACGAACGCGCCGGGAGTCGAGATCGGCCCCCAGCCGCCGGCGCCGTCGGGCTCCATCAGGTACGCCTCCAGCTCGATCCCGACCTCGGGTCGGTACCCGAGGTCCTCCCAGTCGGCGACCGCCCGGCGCAGGGCGTGCCGGGGGGACACCGCTACCGCCTCGCCGTGGCGTTCGAGGTCGGCGACGACCACCCCGGTCCCGGGTCCTTCCCAGCCGGGGCGAACCGCGTCGGGATCGAAGCGGGCGTCCATGTCGGGAAGACCCTCGAAGAAGAACGAGCCGGGGGTCCCGGGGGTCATCTGCCGGTCGAAACCGAGCGCCCAGGTCCCGGTGCAGTGGCGGGCTCCCCGGGCGGCCATCGCCGCCGGCACGTACTTGCCCCTCGCCAGACCGAGATGATCGGGCCACAGGACCCGCACCCGCTCGATCCGACCGTCACGTCCAGCGGTGGTGGTGTCCATTCAGCTCCCCCTACCGGTCCCTCGCCCGGGTGGTCGTTGGGACCCGAACGTACGGCCCGACCGACGGGCTGTCAACGTCGGTCCGTCCCGCTGCGCCCCCCGGGGTGCCGCTTCGCCCCGGGCGCTGTCGACGCGTGCGCTGACCAGGCGCAGGAGATGGGCGAGCTGGTCGGCCTCCGCGGCGGTGAGCGCCGACGCGGCGAAGGTCTCCTCGGCGTTGAAGCGGGGGAACAGCTCCTCGATCACCGCCTGGCCCCGCGGCGAGAGGCGCACGAGGACCCGACGCCCGTCGTCGGGGTGGGCGGAGCGCAGTACCAGGCGGCGGGACTCGAGGGTCTTCAGCACCCCGGTGAGGGTCCCCTTGGTGGTGCCGGTCTCGGCGGCGACCCGCCCGGTCTCCTGCTCGCCCCAGATCCACAGGACCCACATGACGGTGAAGGCCGACCACGACAGGCCGTGGACAGCCAGGACCTGTTGCTCCATGTGGTTGCGGACCGTCGTCGCGGCCCGGTAGATGTTGGAGATCGCGGCCATCGACCGGAAGTCGAAGGGGCGGTCGCCCAGGCGGGCCCGGATGTCGCGCTCCGCGCGGCCGAGCTCGGTCTCCTCGGCGCTGCCGAGCGCTCGGGTGGTCACCGCTGCATGCTAGGCCCGCGGGTCTTGCCCGGCCCGAGCCGGCGGGGATACCGTTCGCGGCCGAACGACCGGGAGGGTGGACGAGTGAGGGTGGATGAGCACTGAGACCCGGCGGATCCTCCTCGACGGGTCGGTGGTCGGCGTCGAGGTGGTCGGAAGCGAGCTGGTGGCCCCCGACGGACGGAGGGTCGAGGAGACCGTAGCGATCCACCTCCCGCCGGTCGAGCCGACCAAGATCATCTGCTGCCACCTGAACCACGTGTCGCGGGTGCGGGAGTTCGGCGGGGTCCTCCCGCCGGCGCCGACCTACTTCCACAAGCCGGTCTCCGCCCTGAGCGCCCACCGTGGGGCCGTGGTCCGCCCCGCCGGTTGCCGTTTCCTCAACTACGAGGGCGAGGTCGCGATCGTCATCGGCCGGAGGTGCCGCAACGTCGGGTACGAACGGGCCGGCGAGGTCATCGCCGGCTACACCGTCGCCAACGACTTCGGGCTCCACGACTTCCGGGACACCGACGCCGGCTCGATGCTGCGGGTCAAGGGAGCCGACACCCTCTGCCCTCTCGGGCCGGGGCTCGTGACCGACTGGGACTGGCGGGCCAAGTCGATCCGCACCCTCGTCAACGGCGAGGTCCGCCAGGACGGCACCACCGACGAGATGGCCTGGGACATGCACTACCTAGTGGCCGATCTCACCAGGCTGATCACCCTGGTGCCCGGCGACGTGATCCTCTCCGGGACCCCGGCAGGCTCCCGGCCGGTCGAGCCCGGCGACGTTGTAAGCGTCGAGGTCGAGGGGCTCGGGGTGCTCACCAACCACGTGGTGGAGGGACCCGAACCGGTGAGCGACGAGGTCGGCGCCCAGCCGACCGACACCGACGAGGTGCGCTCCACCGCCGAGGGCGGCGACTGGCCGCCACGGGGGACCCGCCGCCCGGGGCCCACCCCACGCGAACAGCTCCCCTACCCGAGGATCCGCCCGAGGTTCGAGAAGTGACCGGCCCCGCCACGGCCGCCAACGCACGCGACGAGCACCCCCGCGTGGAGGTCTCGGGTGTCGCGGTGTCGGTCGACCACTACATCGGGGGCCGGCGGGTGGCCTCGGCCGGGACCTTCGAGGACCGCTCCCCGCTCGACTGGGGCTGGAAGCTCGCCGATGTCTCCCGCGGCGACGCCGTCGACGCCTCCGCCGCCGTCGGCGCCGCCGTCGACGCCGCCCCGGGGTGGGCGGCGCTCGGCCCCTCCGGGAGGGGCGGCCTGCTGCGCCGGCTGGCGGACCTGATCGACGACGCGGTGCCGGAGCTGGCCAAGGTGGAGTGCGCGGACATGGCGATGCTCGAGGAGAGCCTGCGCCTGCGGGTCCTGTCGCGGGGGGCCCGCAACTTCCGGGCCTACGCGGACCTCGCGGAGGCTCACGAGGAGCGGGTGTGGACCTCGGGCGGGACCCGCAACCGGGTGGTGCGAATGCCTGCGGGGCCGACGGTGGTGATCACCCCGTGGAACGCGCCTTTCATGCTCTCGACCTGGAAGACCGCCCCGGCGCTGGCCGCCGGCAACCCGGTGGTGCTCAAGCCCGCCGAGTGGTCGCCCCTGTCCTGCTCGCTGCTGGCCGACCTAGCCGACGCCGCGGGCCTCCCGCCGGGGGTGCTGAACGTGGTGCAGGGCATCGGGGAGGAGGTCGGGGCGGCGCTCGTCTCCGACCCGCGGGTCCGGCGGGTCAGCTTCACCGGGTCCCCCGAGACCGGCCGGGTGATCGCCTCGGCGGCAGCCGCCAACCTGGTGCCCTTCACCGGGGAGCTCGGCGGTAAGGGCCCGTTCATCGTCTTCGCCGACGCCGACCTCGACGCGGCCGCCGCCAAGGCCGCGGCGATGTACGACGACGCCGGGCAGGTGTGCCTGGCCGGGACCCGGCTACTGGTCGAGGCGCCGGTGCGCGACGAGCTGGTCTCCCGCTTCTACGCGCACGTCGACCGCCATGTGCTCGGCGACAGCCGGGACCCGGCGACGACGGTCTCCCCGCTGATCCACCCCGAGCACCTGGCGCGCGTCGCCGGTTTCGTCGATCGGGCCCGCGCCCGCGGCGACCGGGTGCTGCGCGGCGGCCGGGTGTGGCGCGATGGGGGGTTGTGGTACGAGCCCACGCTCGTCGAGCCGGCGGGCAACGACAGCGAGATCGTGCAGCGCGAGGTGTTCGGCCCGGTCCTCACCCTGCAGACCTTCGCCGGCGAGGACGAGGCGGTCGAGCTCGCCAATTCCACCGACTACGGGCTGTCCGCGCTCGTCTGGACCCGCAGCGAGGCGCGCGCCGAGAGGGTCGGGAGAGCGGTGCGGGCGGGAACGGTGTGGGTCAATACCTTCTTGGTCCGGGACCTGACCGCCCCCTTCGGGGGGATCGGGATCAGCGGCATCGGCCGGGAGGGCGGCGACTACGCCCTGGACTTCTGCAGTGACTTGAAGACCCTCCAGATCCTGGAGGGCTCGACCGACCGGGAGGAGAGCGACGATGGGTGAGCCAGGAGATGGGTGAGATCGTCGGGGCCGGGCTCGTGGCCCACGTGCCGACGATCGTGCTCCCCCCCGAGACCCGACGCGAGCTGAACGAGGGCCGCGAGATCAGCCTGGTCCCCGGCCTGGCCCGCATACGCAGCGAGGTCCTCGACCGCCTCGCCCCCGACACCATCGTCGTGTTCGACACCCACTGGTTCACCACCGTCGAGTTCGTCGTCGCCTCCCACGAGCACCGGTCGGGTCGCTACACCAGCGACGAGCTGCCCCGGGGCATGTCGGCGGTCCCCTACGACTTCCCAGGAGACCGGGAGCTCGCCCTGGCGTGGGCCGCCGAGGCCGACAAGGTGCCCGACTGTTGGGTGACCCCGATCGACGACCCGTACCTGCCGGTGCACTACCCGACGATCAACCTGCTCCCCTTCCTCCAGCGCGACGAGCGTTGGGTGTCGGTCAGTGTGTGCCAGACCGCCGAACCTCGCGACTTCCTCACCGTCGGAGAGTGCCTCGCCCGGGCGGTCGAGCGGCTCGACCGGCGGGTGGTGCTGCTCGCCTCGGGGGCGATGAGCCACACGTTCTGGTCGCTCAGGGAACTGCGCAACCACGAGGCGTCCGACCCGGTGCACCTCTACACCGCCGAGGCCGCCGCCGCCGACCGGCGGATCCTCGACGCCTGGGCTGCAGGCGACCACGCGGCGGTGGTCGACGGGATGCCCGGCTACGCCGCCTACAAGCCCGAGGGCCGCTTCGGCCACTACCTGACGATGCTCGGCGCGCTCGGCGGTCGGGCGTGCCGGGCGGTCGGACGGCCATTCAGTGAGTACGAGAACTCGATCGGGACCGCCCAGATCCACGTGTGGTTCGACCGTCCCGAGGGTGGATGGACGGTCGGGCGGTGAACCGGGTCGAGGGGTTCTTGTTCCCGCGCACCGCCACCGGGCGGAGCTCCCTGCTGCCGCCACCGCCATGGCACTACTCGGGTGACCTGCTCACCGTCGAGTGGCGGACCGACCCGTCGGCGGTCGCCGCCCTCCTGCCCGAGCCGCTCGAGGTGGTCCACGACGACGAGGACCCAGGGGCGGTGGCGCTCGTCTTCGCCGACTGGCAGTCCTGCGGCGACGACCTCGCCGAGCTCGACGACCCGGTCCGCTGCCAGTACAAGGAGGCGTTCGTCGTGGTGCGCTGCCGCTTCGATGGACGGGTGTGGTCCCGGTGCGTGTTCATCTGGGTGGACACCGACTTCGCCCTCGCCCGCGGCCACCTGCAGGGGTACCCGAAGAAGCTCGGATCGATCCACCAGACCCGACCGGTGACCGTCGGTCGGGCCGGTCCCCGCCTGGAGCCGGGAGGACGGTTCGCTGCGACCCTCGCCTCGTGCGACCGACGCCTGGCCGAGGTCCGCGTGACCCTCACCGGTCGCTCGGAGAGCAACGGTTTCGTCAACGGCCACCCGATGCTCCACCACCGCTTCGTCCCCCGCATCGAGTGCGACGGCACCGACTCGCTCGCCGAGCTGGTCACCATGCACGGCCGGGACGTCGAGCTCGGACCGGCGTGGGCCGGGACCGCCGAGGTCGGGCTGTTCGACTCGCCCGTCGAGGAGCTGACCACCCTCGCCCCCCGGGAGGTGATCGGCGGGTACTGGCGCAGTGTCGGCACGACCTTCGCCGGCGGCGGGACCATCCGGGGTTGAGCCCGTCGAGGATCCCGCCCGTCGTCGCTCGGAACCGGAGCCGGCCCCCGGAACCCGACTGACCCGGGGCCGGGCGTCACCCGGGCGCACCAGCGGGGGCGCTCACCGGTCGCCAGCACCCGGCGCGTAGCTTGGTCCGGGTTCGGGCCGCGACGCGACTGCGCCGTGCTGCTCGCAGTTGTCGCCGGTGCCGCCCGGGGGCGGTCCGACCGAGGGGTCGTCGCCCCGGCACCGACCCGAGCACCCCCGACCGCCGCCCGTCCCCGACCAAGGACCGCCCGATCCCGATGCTCCCCTGGTACGCCGTGCTCGTCATCGTCCTCGCCGGCAGCCTGCTCGCCGGCGCCCTGGCCTCGGCCACGTTGCGCAGCCGGCTCCGCCGGCGGGCGGGCACGCTCACCGCCTCGGCCTTCCACCACCTGCGGCTCCCCGTCCGGCTCCTGGTCGCGATCGTCGGCCTGGAGATCGCCACCGCCGCCGCGCCGGTCCCCGCGGGCCCGGCCGCGGTCCTCGACCACGCCTGGAGCGTCGCGCTCGACCTGGTGGTCGGGCTGACCGTGGTCCGCGCCCTCTATGTCGTCTCCGACCAGCTCCTCACCCACTACCGCACCGACACCGCCGACAACCTCCGGGCCCGGGGTGTCGCCACCCAGGTCCAGGTCGCCAGGCGGATCGCGGTCGCCGCGGTGTCGATCGTGGCGATCTCGGTCGCGCTGCTCAGCTTCGGGCCGGTCCGGGCCGCCGGCGCCGGCCTGCTCGCGTCGGCCGGTCTGGTCGGGATCGCCGCCGGCCTCGCCGCCCGCCCGATCCTCACCAACATGCTCGCCGGGATCCAGATCGCCCTGTCCCAGCCGATCAGGGTCGACGACGTGGTCGTCGTCGACGGGGAATGGGGCCGGATAGAACAGATCGCCCTCACCTACGTGGTGGTCAAGGTCTGGGACCTGCGCCGGCTGGTCCTGCCGATCTCCTATTTCATCGAGAACCCCTTCGAGAACTGGACCCGCACCGGCTCCGCGATCCTCGGCTGGGCGCATCTCGAGCTCGACTACCGCGCCCCGGTCGAGGACCTGCGCAAACGGTTCCTCGAGGTGCTCGGGGACTCCCCCGACTGGGACCACCAGACCGCGGTGCTCCAGGTGACCGGAGCCGGGACCGAGACCATCCAGGTCCGCTGCTTGATGAGCGCCACCGACTCGTCGCGCAGCTGGAACCTGCAGTGCGAGGTACGCGAGAAGCTGATCGCCTACCTGCGCGAGGAGCACCCCGAGTCCCTGCCCCAGCTGCGGGTCCAGCTGGCGGGCGCCCCGGGCGAGTAGCCGGGCGGTCGCCCCGACCCTTGCGAGCCCACCCGACCCCATATACCGTTTGCCGCCGAACGAGCCGGGGGGGACGGGTGTGACCACCACCGCACGAGAGGGCCCCGGCGGCGCACCCGCCGGGCGGGAGCGGCTCGGGACCGGCAAACTGCGACTGCCCGACGTCGTCGCACAGTCGGTCGGCTTCATGGGCCCGGTGTTCTCCTCGGCGTTCGTCATCCCGCTCGTGATCGGCATCGGGAGCGCCACCGGCCAGGGCGGCGGGCTCGCCTCCCCCCTGTCGGTGATCATCGCCGCGGTCGGTATCTTCGGCCTCGGCTGGGTCGTGTCGAGCTACGCCAGGAGGATCCACGCGGCGGGCTCGCTCTACGACTATGTGACCGACGGTCTCGGTGAGCGGGTCGGGGCGGTCGCCGGCTGGCTGTACTACGGCGGGGTGATGGTCCTCGGCGCCAGCCTGACGCTCCTGATCGGCGGGTTCGTCCAGTCCACGATCCGCTCCGAGCTCGGCTCGGCGACGATCCCCGACTGGGCCTGGACGCTGGTCATCGTCGGCGGGTTGAGCGTTCTGGCCTACCTCGGGGTGCAGGTCTCGACCCGTTTCCAGCTGACCATGGCCCTGGTGTCGCTCAGCGTGCTCACCGTGTTCTTCGCCTACGTGGTCGTCCATCTCGGGGGGGCCAACAGCGCACGTGCGTTCGAGCCGTCCTCGGCCGCCGACGGCTGGAAGGGCATCTTCCTCGGGGTGCTCTACGGGGTGCTGCTCTTCGTCGGTTTCGAGACCTCCGCCAACCTGGCCGAGGAGACCCCCAACCCGAGTCGGCACATCCCGTTCGCAGTGATGTTCACCGCCGGCCTGGCCCTGGTCTATTTCGTTCTCGCCACCTACGCCCAGATCGCCGGGTTCCACTTCGACCTGAAGGCGCTCGCGGCGGCGGCCTCCGGACCGGTCTTCGTGCTCGGCTCCCCGGCCGCCGAAGGCGGCTACGGCGCGATCTGGCTCCGACGCCTCCTCGAGCTGGTGGTGGCCCTCGACATGCTGGCGGTCGCGATGGGGATCTTCGTGTCCGCCTCCCGGGGGCTGTTCGGCATGGCCAGGCAACGCCACCTGCCGGCCGTGCTCGCCCGGGTCGACCGCCGGCGGGGGACGCCGGTGATCGCCATCGGCGCGCTCAGCGCCCTGTGCGGGGTGTTCGTGGTCCTCGACCAGGCGTTCCCCGGTCTTTACGCGCTGCCCCGGACCCCGCACTACTTCGCGATGTTCGCCTGGGGAGCGACGTTCGGGGCGTTCTCGATGGTGATCGTCTACCTGCTCATGTGCGTCGGAGCCCTCCGCCGCCCGCGCACCGGGGGAGCGGTCCTGAGCGTCGCTTCGGTCGTCGGTCTCCTGATCAGCGCCGGCGCCCTGTTCGGCTCGGTCTACGAGGTGACCGCCCCGACCATCTGGGCCCCCTGGCTGTCGTTGATCTGGCTCGGCGTCGGGGTCGTCGTCACCACCCTCGCCATCGGGCGCCGGCCGGTGGGACGCGAACCGGCCCGAACAGCTCCGCGGCCGCCGCCGACCGGGGCCGCCCCGGAGGGCTAGGGTCGCCGGGCGTGGCCGAAGCGCCGTTCCACGCCGGCGGCACCGCCGTCCTGGTCACCGGGGCCGGCAGCGCGTCTGGGATCGGTTTCGCCTGCGCACGGATCCTCGGACGCCTCGGGGCCCGGGTTGCCGTGACCTCCACCACCGGTCGGATCGAGCTGCGCCGCGCCGAGCTCGAAGCCGAGGGGATCGAGGCGTGGGCCGCCACCGCCGACCTGACCGACCCGCGACAGGTGCGGGCCCTCGTCGCCGGGGCGACCGAAGCGTTCGGCCCGCCGGCAGTCGTGGTCAACAACGCCGGCATGACCTCGGTGTCGGACCCGGCGGTCGAGGGGGGGATCGGTAGTCTCGGCCCCG
Organism: Actinomycetes bacterium; assembly: GCA_021796905.1. Lineage (GTDB taxonomy): Bacteria > Actinomycetota > Acidimicrobiia > Acidimicrobiales > Palsa-688 > JAKAQB01. Next base: position 7,854 of record JAKABK010000005.1, on the reverse strand, counting down.
GCGACTGGAGCGGCGCGCTCGAACGCAACCTCTCCACCACTTTCCACGTGACCTCCGCGGCGGTCGGGGCGATGGTCCGCGCCGGGTGGGGCCGGATCGTCAACGTCACGTCGGTCTCCGGACCGGTGGCCGCCTACACCGGAGACGTCGGCTACCACTCAGCCAAGGCCGGGGTCGTCGGGCTCACCCGGGCCGCGGCGGTCGAGCTCGGTCCCCACGGCGTGACCGTCAACGCCGTGGCCCCCGGCTGGATCCACACCGCCACCTCGGTGCGCGAGGACCCGATGGGCACCGCGACCCCGGTCGGCCGGTCGGGCACACCCGAGGAGGTCGCCGCCGTCGTCGCCTTCCTCGCGAGCCGGGAGGCGTCCTACGTGACCGGCCAGGTGATCGTCGTCGACGGGGGCAACACCGTGGCCGAGGAGCGCGGAGGCGGGTCGCGCTGAGCCGGCCCGCCCGGCGTCGGGGTCAGCTCCTCCTCGGGTGGCGACGCAGGACCGGTGCGGGCGTGTCGGCCAGTAGCTGGATCCGGTCCGACAGCCAGCCTCGGAGGCTCTGCGGGTCCGCGTCGGCGAGCGGCCCGGAGCGCATGACGTACCGGGTGGTCACCACACCCATGATCAGGGCACCGATCGCCGCCGCTCGACCCTCGGCGTCTGCCGGGGTGCACCCGAGGTCCGAGACGAGGTGGGCCACGAGGGGTCTTGCGGCCTCGCGCTGGAGGAGCTCACCGAGCTCACGGGCCGCCTCGTCGGAGGTGCCGGCCGATCGCAGCATCATGAGCAGCGGGTCCTCCACTACACCCGCCTCCCAGCGACCTACGACCTTGGCGGAGATCCGCTCCCCGAGCCGCCCCGGGGGTCCCGGCAGGGTCGAGCCGACCTCTAGCCCGGCGGTCGCGGCCTCCCTGAACAGACCAGACTTCCCACCGAAGTAGCGGGTGATCAGGTTGGGGGCTACCCCGGCTCCGGCGGCCACGGTCCTCACGGTCGTGCCGTCGTAGCCGTACCGGCTGAAGGCAGCCCGCGCTGCCTCGAGGATCCGCTCCCTGGTCCGCATCGCGTCGCGATGGGCCTCGCCGGCCGCTCCACGTCCCGGCGGCGATCCAACATCCATTGTGTACAAGCGTACACATGTCGGTACCCTGCCGGGGTGACCACCGAGAGCCGCGCCGCAGTCCTCACGAGCGACCACCCCGATGGCGACCGGGCCACGAGCAGGGACCCGAAGTGGTGGACGCTGGCCGCCGTCTGCCTCGGGACCTTCATGCTCCTGCTCGACATCACCATCGTCAACGTCGCACTCCCGGCGATCCAGAGATCTCTGCACTCGAGCTTCGCCGACCTGCAGTGGGTCGTCGACGCCTACGCCCTGACCCTCGCCGCCCTGCTGCTCACCGCCGGCTCGCTCGCCGACATGTTCGGGCGGCGCAAGCTGTGGGTCTTCGGCCTGGTCATCTTCACCGCCTCCTCTGCCCTCTGCGGGGCCGCCCAGAGCCCGACGATGCTCATCTTGTCCCGGGGACTGCAGGGGATCGGGGGAGCGATCATGTTCGCCGTCTCCCTCGCCCTGCTCGCCAACGCCTTCCACGGCAAGGACCGAGGAGTGGCGTTCGGGGCGTGGGGAGCGATCACCGGCGTGGCCGTGGCGATCGGGCCGATAGTCGGGGGCGCGCTCGTCACCGGCCTGTCGTGGCGGTACATCTTCTTCGTCAACCTGCCGATCGGGATCGTCGCCGTGGTGCTGAGCGTCACCCGGGTGGTCGAGTCCCGCAACGAGCACGCCCGCCGCCCGGACTGGGCCGGATTCGCGTGCTTCACCGTCGCGCTCGCCGGATTGGTGTACGGGCTGATCGAGTCCGGGATCGTGGGGTTCGGCTCGGCCCGGGTGATCACCGCGCTCGCAGTCGCCGCCGCGCTCATCGTGGTCTTCGTGGGCGTCGAGGCCCGCAGCGAGCACGCCATGTTCGACCTGTCGCTGTTCCGCCTGCCGACCTTCACCGGCGGCTCGCTCGCCGCCTTCGGCGTGTCCGCGGGCATCTTCTCGATCCTGTTGTACCTGGTGCTCTACCTCCAGGACGTCCTCGGCTACAGCGCCCTGCAGACCGGCCTGCGGCTCCTCGTGCTCTCCGGCGCGATCATGGTGGTCGCCGGCGTCGCCGGACGGCTCACATCCAAGGTCCCCATCCGGGCCCTGATCGGACCGGGCCTGGCCCTGGCCGGAGCCGGGATGCTCTTGATGCGCGGCCTCACCGCCGGCTCCTCGTGGACCCACCTGATCCCCGGCCTGGTCATAGCCGGGATCGGGGTCGGCTTCGTCAACCCACCCCTCGCGTCCACCGCGGTCGGGGTGGTCGAACCGCAGCGCTCGGGCATGGCGTCGGGGATCAACTCGACCTTCCGCCAGGTGGGGATCGCGACCGGGATCGCGTTGCTCGGCAGTCTCTTCGTCACCCAGCTCGGGACCGCGGTCGCCTCCCGGACGGCGGGTAAGGGCCTGGCCCTCCACGCGGCGACGATCACCACCGGCCTCGAGGACGGCAACGTCGGGCAGATCCTCGCCCGGGTCCCCGCCGACCAGCGGGCCCTCGTCGTGCACGTGCTGCGCGGCAGCTTCACCTCTGCGCTGAACGAGATCCTCCTGATAGCGGCGATCATCAGCCTCGCCTCGGCGGTGCTCGCATTCGCCTTGATCCGCTCCAGGGACTTCGTCCCCGCCGGCGGTGGCCCACCTGCGCCGACCCACTGAACCCGGAGTAGCAACGGGCGGGTCGGGCTGCCCAACGGGCGGTTGGCACCGCCCCGGGACGCGGTCGGGACATCGTCGGCTCGCGGCGCGGCGGTAGTCCCGCCGGCCCCTCCGACCCGGGGAACTCGGGACGCCCGGCAGGCGTCGAAGAGGGTGACGCGGCGGAACCGCCGCGACGGGAGGACGATCGACATGACCCGACGACACCTGCTCGCCTCGGCCGCCGCGCTGGCCGCGGGCGGTCTGGCCCTGACCGCCTGCGGCGGCGCCCCGACGGCCGGGCGCCAGGTGGTCTCCCCCGCTGCGAGCCCCCGGTCGAGCCTGGCGCCGACCAGCGCGTCGGCGTGCGCCGGGATGCCGACCGTGACCGCCACCGCCCTCGGCGAGGTATCGGCCCGGCCCGACACCTTGCTGCTCGATCTCGGGGTGCAGACCAAGGCACCGACGGTCGCGGCAGCCCTCTCCTCAGCCGACGCCAAGGCCGCCAAGCTGGTCGCAGTGCTCCGCAGCGCCGGCGTGCCCGCACCGGATGTGCAGACCACCAACCTGTCGATCGGGGCGAACTATGACGCCAAGGGGGTGATCGCCGGCTTCTCGGTCACCAACACGGTGTCGGTCACCGACCCGGAGATCACCTCGGCGAGCAGGATCATCGACAGCGCGGTCGGTGCGGTGGGCAACAGCCTCCAGTTCGACAACCTGCAGTTCGCGGTGAGCAACGACACCACCCCGGCGATCGAGGCCCGGATCGACGCAGTGAAACGCGCCGAGGGGCGGGCCGAGGCGATGGCAACCGCGGCCGGCTCCCGTCTCGGACAGCTCTGCTCGATCTCCGACGCCACCAGCCCGCTGTACTACCCGCTGGCGGGGAGCTCCGGGGGATTGGGACTCCACAGCGCCGGCTCATCGGGGTCGGCGGCGGTTCCCACACCGGTCGAGGCCGGGACCCAGACGGTCGCCGCCCAGGTGACCGTCGTCTACTCGGTGGGCTGATCCGGGCGGCACCGCTACCATCCGCTCGATGACGGAGCCCAGCAGCCCGATAGTGCTCGACGGCTCCCATCTCGGTCTCGCCGACCTCGTCGCGGTGGCCCGTCGGGGTGCCCCGGCGACCCTGGCCCCCGGCGTCGCACAGCGCATGACAACCAGCCGGAGGGTAGTGGAGGCAGCCCTCTGCTCGGGGGAGCCGGTCTACGGGCTCACCACCGGGGTCGCCGAACGCAAGCGGGCACGGATCGACCCGGCCCGCCAGGCAGGCTTCGAGGAACGCTTGGTCGCCGGCCACCGGGTCGCCCAGGGCCCGCCGGCACCCGCCGAGGTGGTCCGCGCCACGCTGGTGGTCCTGGCCAACGGTCTGTCCAAGGGGGTCTCGGGAGTCAGGCCCGAACTGGTCGACGCCCTCCTCGGGCTACTGGAGGACCCGCTTCCACCGCCGGTGCGCCGACTCGGCTCGGTCGGCCAGGCGGACCTCGGGCCGATGGCCGACCTCGCCCACGGCCTGATCTCCCGCTCCGGGACCGCCCTCGCCGAGGGGGAGGGGCTGGCGCTGCTCGACAACAACGCCTTCTCCACCGCCTGGTCGGCGCTCGCGATCGCAGACGCCACCGTCCTGCTCGCCACGATGGACACTGCCGCCACCCTCGACTTCGAGGCCTTCCGCGCCAACCCGAGCGTCCTGCACCCCGTCGTCGCCGAGATGCGCCCGTTCCCGGGTCTCGCCGTCACGCTGGAACGGCTGAGAGGGCTGCTCGACGGGTCGGGGATCTGGGATCCCGGTGCTCCCCGCAACCTCCAGGACCCGCTCACCTTCCGCTGCGTGCCCCAGCTCCACGGCGCCGCCCGCGACGCCCTCACCTACGCGACCTCGGTGGTGGAGACCGAGATCAACTCCTCCCAGGGCAACCCGGCAGTCGTCGTCGGCGAGGGCCGGATCGTGTCGGTCGGCAACTTCGACGCCGGGCAGACAGCCGCAGCGGTCGATCTCGCCCGCCTGGCCCTGGCACCGGTGGTGGGAGCAGCGGCAGAAAGGACCGTGAAGCTGCTGTCCGCCCCCTGGTCGGGGTTACCGGCGGGCCTGTCGTCGGTCCCGGACGGGACCGACGACGGGCTCGCCGAACTGGCTGTAGCCGCCCAAGCTCTGGCCGTGGAAGCCCGGAGCCTGGCGATCCCGGTCTCCCACGAGCTCGTGAGCACCACCAAGGGCGAGGGGATCGAGGACCGTACGAGCATGGCGCCCCTGTCCGCCCGCCGGCTGACCGAGATGCTCGACCTGATCGCCCGGGTCACGGCGGTCGAGCTGGTGGTGGCATCCCAGGCGGTCGACCTGGCCCGACCGTCCCGGCTCGGGCGGGGACCGTCCGCAGCCCGCGACGCCGTCCGCCGGTTGGTGCCAGGGACCACCTCGGCGGCGACGTTCCCATCCGACCTCGAGGCGGTGGTCGCGATGGTGGCCTCGGGAGTGCTCGCCGAGGTCTGAGACTGCATGCCGGAGCCGCCAGCGACACCGCCGGCCCGCCGGAGTCGCCCTCCCGGAGCTCCGAGCCGAGGTCGTATCCTCCCCCGGGTGGGATCCACGCACATGAACTGGGCTGGCAACGTCACCTTCGCTGCGGCTGAGCTGGTCAGGCCTTCGTCGGTGGAACAGCTCCAGGACCTGATGTCCGACCGGCGGCGGGTGCGGGCGCTCGGCTCCGGGCACTCGTTCAACCCGATCGCCGACACCGACGGGACGCTGGTCTCGTTGGAGAACATGCCCGGGGAGGTGGAGGTCGACCCGGCCGGCCGCCGGGCCTGGGTGCCCGCCGGGGCCACCTACGGTCGGATATGCCCGGAGCTGCACGCAGAGGGCTGGGCCCTCGCCAACCTGGCGTCGGTACCGCACGTGACCGTCGCCGGGGCCTGCGCCACCGGCACCCACGGTTCGGGTCGCTCCAACCCGGGCCTGGCGGCGGCGGTGAGCGCGCTCGAGCTGGTCCGGCCCGGAGGTGAGCTCGAGACGGTGACGAGCGCCGATGCCGACTTCGCCGGGTCGGTCGTGGCCCTCGGCGCAGTCGGGATCGCGCTCCGCATGCAGCTCGAGCTCGAACCGGCCTACGACGTGGTCCAGGAAGTCTTCCTCGACGTCCCGCTCGACGCGGTCCTCGATGACCTCGAGGTCGTCCTCGGTGTCGGCGACAGCGTCAGTTTGTTCACCAACTGGGCGACACCGGAGACGTTCGGTCAGGTTTGGGTCAAACGGCGCGTCCCCGTAGGGGAGCCGACCGCCTCCACCCGCTCGCTACGCGACCTGGTCGGTGGCCGCCCGGCGCCAGCAGCGGTCCACCCGGTTCCCGGAGCCGACCCGGCCGCCGCGACCGACCAGCTCGGGGTGCCCGGAGCCTGGCACGAGAGGCTCCCCCACTTCCGAGCCGACGCGGTGCCGAGCGCCGGTGCCGAGCTGCAGAGCGAGTGGCTGGTCCCGGCAGGGCTCGGGGCCGACGCCGTCGGGCGCATTGCGGCCATCGCTCCAGCGCTCGCCCCGCTGGTGCTCGTCTCCGAGGTGCGTGCGGTTGCCGCCGACGAGCCCTGGCTCAGCCCCGCGTGGCAGCGCGACAGCGTGGCACTGCACTTCACCTGGCGACCCGACCCGGATGCCGTCGCCGATCTGCTGCCGATGGTCGAAGAGACCCTCTCCCCCTTCGATCCCCGCCCCCATTGGGGGAAGCTGGCGGCGACGGGACCCGACGCATTGCGGCAGGCATACCCCCGGCTCCGGGACTTCCGGGAGCTGGCCGATCGGGTGGACCCGGAGCGGGTGCTGTCCAACCCCTTCGTCGATCGCTGCCTCGGTCGTCGGGACAGCCTCGACCGCTAGGCTGCCAGCCACGAGGGGACGGTGCCATGGTCGGTCCGGTTGGTGACGACGCCCAACAGACGCTGCGGGCCGGCCTGCGCTACCGGCTCGGCTGCGGACCCTGCGGGTACGTGATCGAAGACCTACTGGTCGAGGGCCACCCGGTCGTGGAGCACTACGAACCGGGGCTGTTCGACCTGGCTCTCTACCGTTACGAGCAGCTCGAGGCTGCGACCCCTCCCCCACCGCCGTCGCCCGCCTCCTACCCGCCTCCACCCGCCCACACCGTGGGGACCCCGCCGGACCGGTGGTGCCGGTCGTGCGGGGCCCCTACCTGGCAAGCGGCGTGTGCCCGCTGCGGCCGACCGGTCGACGCCCGGAGGGACAAGCGGGTAGCGGTGGCCCTCGCCGTCCTGCTCGCCTTCTGGACCTGGCTGTACACCTACGACCGCGACCGGGGGAAGTTCTGGACAGGCCTGGTCATCGACGTCGTCAGCGTCGCCCTGGTCTGGACCGGGGTCGGGTGGCTCGGGCTGGTGGGGGTGTGGATCTGGTCGATCGTCGCCACCACCAGCAGGCCGGCGTCGGAGTACTGGTAACCGCCGGCGGGGAACCACCCGTCCTACCCGGGGCCCCGGCCACCGGCTGCGATCCGGCGCTGCCAGTCGCGGGTGGCCGCCACCTGGTTGAAGGTGCACAAGTGCAACCGGCTGATGCCGAGCGTCGGCGAGGCCAGGTCCTCTCCGATACCGCCGAGCAGCTCCTCCGGCCGGTAAGCACCGCCGCGGAGCAGGCTCCCGACCAGCCCGTGCTGCTTGGTGAGGTACTTGACGGAGGCCCCGACCCCGATGCGGACCGACAGCTCGGCCAGCTTCAGCAGGCTGAGCGGACCGGCGAGACCGAGGTGCAGCGGGAGCGTCACCCCCTCCGCCCGGGTGGAGCGCAGCCAGCGGAGCAGGGTGCCCCCGTCGAAGCACAGCTGGCTGCACATGTAGGTGGCGAGCGGCTGCTTGTCCAGCAAGGCACCGAGGAGCACGTCGTCGGGGATCGACGGGTGCCCCTCGGGGTAGCAGGCAACGCCGATCTCGGTAAGGCCGTGGTCGATGGTGGAGAGCTCGGCGAGCAGCTCAGCCGCCGAGGTGTACGGGCCGTGAGGCTCGGGGGCGTCACCGCCGACCACGTAGAGGTCGGTGATCCCGGCGTCGCCGATCCGACCGACGAAGTCCCGCAGCTCGGCCGCGTCGCGTACCTGTCGGGCGGGCAGGTGGGGCACC
>JAKABK010000247.1 GCA_021796905.1 Actinomycetes bacterium | reverse complement strand
CCACGCCGCGGTCGCCGGCGCCCCGGTCACCGAATGGCGCCTCTACGACACCTACTACACCGAGCGCCTCCTCGGACGACCCGACCTCACCCCGGAGCCCTACGAGCGGAGCTCGCTGCTCCCCCTCGCCGCCGGGCTCCGCCGGCCTCTGATGCTCGTCCACGGCCTCGCCGACGACAACGTGCTGGTGGCCCACAGCCTCCAGCTCTCCCAACACCTGACCGAGGCCGGCCGTCCCCACAGCTTCCTGCCGCTGACCGCCACCACCCACATGCCGGCCGACCCCGAGGTCGCCGAGCACCTCCTGGTCGTGCAACTGCAGTTCCTCGCCGGCGCCCTCGGCGCCACTGGCTGACGCCCGGGCCGGCCCCGCGCTGCGGGCAGCATCCGACGGCACCGGGACGACCGGGATCCACCTCGGCCACGACCGGATCGCTGCACACCGGCACAACTACCTACGTTGACGGCGGCAGTCCGACCGTCAGTGCGGACAGATCCCAGCGCGAAGCGCGCGGTCAGCACCCCCACCAGTCCACGACCCGTCAACCGACACAACGCGAACGCGAAGGCCCACCCGACGCAATTGAGCCTCAGTCGGGTCAAGGGTCGGCGTGTTGGGGTCCGGCTGCCCGTTCACCCTCGACGGACCGGCGGATCGACCGTTGGCGCTGCTGAGCCAGATCACGGTCAGCTGCGACGGCTTGCACGCCCTGGCACCCATCGTCCCCGCGACAACGCTCGCAGTCGTGGTGGTCGGCTGCTGGCGGTCCGCCCGACTGCCGGAGACGAGGTTGTGGTCGTGCTCGAACCGCGGGCCGCCAGCAGCGCAGCGCCGGCAACGGCCATGAGCACACGGGACCGGATCGTCGTCATCGTTCGACCCTCTCTCTGGTGCCGTTGACGTCGACGATGCCAGCGTTCAGCGGTAATCCGCCGGGGGCGGGCCGGGCTGGGTAGCGAAGGCGTCGACGATGGCCGGGGTGCGGCTACAGAACATGGGCCGGGAGGCGCGTGGGATGGGCACGGTGTCCCCGCTGGTCTGCTCGGGTGGGATCAGTTGAGCCGCAGCGACCTTGGTGCAGGCGACACCGGAGCCGGTGGGTGCGTTGTCGGGGAAGGCGGTGCCGGTGGTGGCTTCGGCACCCGGTTCGAGCGTGATGGTCTCGGGGCGGACCGGCGTGCCATCAGGGGACATCGCGATGCCCCGGCCGGCGCCGGCGAGCAGCCGGCCGCTGGAGGAGTAGAGGGAGATACCGAAGTAGCCGGCGAGCTCGCACCGGCCCGTGGTGTCGCGGACGCTGAAGAGGAGCAGCTCGGTGCCGGCGGTGCCCGTAGTCCGATCGAAGCGGAACCGCAGATCCTCGGCGGTGCAGGCGCGGTTGTTGTCGGGGGGATCCCCTGTGCCCGTGGTGGTAGAGCTGGCCGTGGTGGTGGAGCTGGGTGTGGTGGTCCCCTGCGACGCGTTTCCGGTCGGGCCGCTCGCGCTCGGGGCGGACCCGCAGGCGGCCACCGCCAGGGTCAATGCGAACCCGGCACCCGCGACCGCGCCGGCACGTCCACGCCGCCGGGCACGGGCCGGGAGCTCGTGGGTAGCGGGAACAGCTCGACCATCCCCCGGGCGTCGTCGTCCCAGGGCTGCCGCCCGTCGCTCTGCTGGTGGTGGGCACCTCTCGCCGGTACGTGGTGCCGGCAGGCGACGTATCGACAACCGCGCCATCAGGCGAAGTCGGTCGCCAGCCGATGATCCGTGGTGTCGACACGAAGTCCGCAGTGTTGTATCCGCTCCATTGCATCCACTCCGCTCCATTGCATCCACTCCGTGACTGGTCCCGGGCTCCGACTGGTCCCGGGATCCGTGCGACCGGGGTGCCCCGACGGTGGTGTCGCACACGGGTGACCGGAGGTTCCCGGGCGGGCCTCGATCGTTGGTCGGTCGCCTCGGAAGGCCTCGATCGGGCGCGAGCCGGGCGTTCTCGGTCGGCCGGCTCCGCCGTACCCGCCGGCGTGCCCCGACCCGAGGGGGTCTTCTCGGGGTGTGCCCACCCCCGGTCCTTCGCCTCACGAGCTGGTGGCACCTCACCATTTGGTGGGCCCGCTGGTGAGACCGCCAGCAACATTGCCCACGTCGCGCGGCACCAAGCCCTGCTCGTCCAACTGCCTTGCAGCGCCACGAACCTCGCCGGCAGCCGGCGCCCGGGTCGGGCCGACCCCGTCGGCGCGAACGAACCCGAGCCGACGGGCGCGGGACGCCGTGGCCCGACAGCGCGCCGAGTCGGCGGACCGTGTGGTCGGCAACCGTGTGGTCGGCACCGTCACGCCGAATCGGATCCCCCACGCGACACCCGCGGTCGGCGCCACCCTCAGCGCCGGCCGGTCTGGCCCGAGGCGATGGAGCGGGCGACGCGATCCCCGCCGAGACGACGGGCGACGCGGGCCGCCGGCCCGGGGGCGAGCCCGGCGAGATAGGCGCCGGCGGTGAGCGGCGCGGGGGCGACGACGACCTCCGCCCGGTCCCGCTCGACCGCGGAGACCGCCGCGGCCGCCACCTCCTGCGGGCTGCGGGTGCCGACCCCCGGCGGGAGCGACCCCCCTGAATCGGCGAACATCCCGGCGTCGCGCACGAAACCGGGGAGCAGGACGCTCACCCCGACACCGCTGCCCGCGAGGTCCTGACGCAACGCGAGCCCGAAACCCCGCAGACCGAACTTGGTCGCGGAGTAAAGCGACGACTCCGGCGCCGCGGCGACCCCGGCGAGCGACGAGACGAGCAGCACGTGACCGCGGCCCCTCGACAGCATCGCCGGGACCGCCGCCCGCGCGAGACGGATCGGGGCCCGCAGGTTGACGTCGATGCAACGGTCGAGCTCGGCCGGGTCGAAGCTGTCGAGGCGCCCCGAGGCGGGCAGCGCGGCGTTGGCGACCAGCACGTCGGCGGCCTCCGCCTCCCCGCAGAGCCGCTCCAGGTCGGCCGGGTCGGCGAGGTCGGCGACCACCGCCCGACCCCCGCAGTTCGCGGCGAGCCCGTCGAGCACGTCGGCCCGCCTTCCGCTCAGCACCAGCCGGGCGCCGGCGTCGGAGAAGGCGTCGACCAGGGCCCGGCCGATCCCCCCCGTCGCGCCGGTCACGAGCACCACCGCCGAACCGAGACGCACCTCGCTCCCCTTTCCCTCAACCCTCGCCCGGCACGGCACCCGCCGAGATCGCTTCGATCGTCGAGCGGATGTAGGCGAGACCGTGGCGGCGCCGCTCGTAGGGTCCCCAGTACATCGACATGCGCGCCCCTCGACGGTAGCCGACCGAGTCCTTGAGGGTCCGCTGGCGGTTGGGGGGACCGGAACCCTCGGTCACCTCGCCGGCCTCCAGCTTGGAGACCACCCTCCCCGAGCCCACGATCTGCTCCAGGCGGGCGACCTCGAGGACCGGCTCGGCGATGTTGCGTCGCAGCAGCAGCGGACCGGGGTGGACCCTCGCCAGCCACTCCGCCCACCATCCCACCAGGCGATCCGCCGCCCAGGCCCGCAGCTCCCCGCGACCGAGCTGCGGGTACTCGTCGCCGCGCACGCACACCGCCGCGCTGCGCAGCACCGCCCAGCTGAGTGGGTTGACCAGATCACCCCCCGGCACCCGGTCCCGACCGACGAAACCGGGGGCGTCGACCTCGGCCGGGTCGGAGGCGAGCTGGTCCCAGGTGACGCACGCCACCCGGGGTCGCTCACCGGGCTGGCGCAGGGCGGCGAGCGCTGCCCTCACAGCGAGCAGCGACCCTTCGTCCCAGGAGGTGTCGGCGGCGGCGATCACGTCGAGGTTGCTGAGCGGCGGGCGGAAGTCCCCGAGCGCTGCCGATCCGACCGCGTAGAGCCCGGCGAGACGCCCGGGGGCGTCCCGGTCCAGCGCGTCGGCGAAGGCCCGCAACCGCGGCAGCACCTGGGGGGGTAGCACCACCCCAGTCTCGCTGCCGCAGGCGACCAACC
>JAKABK010000246.1 GCA_021796905.1 Actinomycetes bacterium | reverse complement strand
GTCCTCCAGCAGCTCGAGGACTTCCTCGCGATTGTCGAGCTTGACCGACGACGACAACGGCAGCGTGCGGGTCGACTCGATGATCTCGATCACCTGTCGTACGAGAGCCTCGGAGTCGGGGCCGTCTTGGACGTCGAAGGTGCTCACCGTCGACCGGACCCGGGGAACTTCGACTCGAGCATCTTCAGCACCGGGGCGGGCACCATCGAGCCGATCCGGTCCGCACCGCCGAAATGGGCGAAGTCCCGAACGTACTTGGAGGCAATGAAGGTCGACTCACCCGAGCAGGGCACGAACAGGGTCTCGTAACCGGAGACCGCCTTGTTCATCTGGGCCTGCTGCAGCTCCGACTCGAAGTCCGACACGACCCGGAGGCCCTTCACGATCACGTCGGCACCGACCTCCCGGGCGAGATCGACGACGAGGCTGGAGAAGCTGGCGAGGGTCACGTTGGGGAGGTGGGCGACGGCATCGGAGATCATCGCCTTGCGCTCGTCCAGGGTGAACAGCGGTGCCGCCTTCTGGGGATTGCGCATCGGGGCGACGACCAGGTGGTCGAAGAGCTTGGCTGCTGTCTCGACGATCTCCAGGTGGCCGTTGTGGAACGGGTCGAACGTGCCCGGGAACAAAGCGGTCCTCACCCGCCACCTCCTTCGGTCGGCTCCAGGATCGTGACCACGGTAGTGCCGTACCCCCGGGACCGGACAGTTTCCCACCCCTCGACCGGCTCCCACCTGCCGCCGGTCTCGGCCACGAGGACCCCTGTGAACGGCCGGAGAGCGCCGAGGAGCTCGGGCCACGACCGCCACGAGTACGGAGGGTCGGCGAGGACCAGGTCCCATCCGTCGGCGGTGTGGGGATCCGAAGCCCACGCCAGAGCGTCCCGGCGAACGACGGTGGCGACGCCGGGCAGCTCCCCGACCGAGGCGAGGTTCGCCCGGATGGCTGCCACCGCCGCCGGGGAGCGGTCCACGAGGAGCACCCTGGCCGCACCCCTCGACAGCGCCTCGATGCCGAGGGCCCCGCTGCCGGCGAACAGGTCCACCACCGCAGCTCCTTGCACCCCGCCCATGCTGGTGAGCATGGAGAAGACAGCTTCGCGTACCCGGTCACTCGTAGGCCGGGTCCCCGCCCCGGAAGGGGCACGCAGGGAACGACCCCTCGCGACCCCGGCCACGACCCTCACCACCGGAAAGCTACCGGGATGACGCCTCGGACGCCCGAGCCGACGATCACCTGCGTCGACTGCGGGGGAACCGCTCACCTGCTCACCCGCTGGCCCGACGACGACCCGCCACGGCCCGGCGACCTGGCCGTCTACCGCTGCGCCGACTGCCTGGACCGCTGGGACCTGGTCCTCCCCGACACCGATGGGTGAGACCTACGCCGGCTCTCCGCCCGCTGGCCGGCCGGACTGCTGGCCCTTGACGGCGACCAGCAAGGAGTCGACCTTGGCGTGGAGGTCGGCCAGCTCCCGTTGGTGGGCCCGGTGCCGCCGGACCAGGTGGACGGTCCCGCCGGCCGCGATGCAAGCCCCGAGGTCGGAGGTCACGTTGGTGTAGTTCCCGCCGATCAGCTCGGCCTTGGCCGACACGGCGACCCCCACCAGGGGCAGGACGACGAGGAACACCCCCAAGCCGAACAGGAACACCACGTGCACCTTCGATGCCAACAGTCGGGGCACGGCGTTGAGCACTCTCACCAGTGGGTTGGGGTGCCCGTCCTGCGCGCCGGTGACCGGAGCGTCCACCCCGGCCGGCTCTCGGGTCGTGGTCATATCTGCCTCCTGGGCTCGGGTGGCCAGCTGTCGCCCGCCAGCGACCGACGAGGGGCGGGGCCTCCAATGGGCTCATGGGCGGTGTCGGACGACTCGGGTCAGCGTAGGCCCGGACCGGCGCGTCGGGGACCAACGCCTCCCGGATCTGATCGACGGTATGGACGCCGGGCGGTGCCGCCCCACCTGCGACGCGATCGGGGCACGGATCCCCCTGCCGTAGGGCGAAACCCGTAGGACAGGATCGAGGCGGTCGACAACCGAGCTGATCGACGACGAGGCGCAGGGCTCCACGGACCCCGAGCGGTGGGCGCGGTTCACAACTGTCGGGCGGTGACTGCGCCGGGCGCGGTGACTGCGCCGAGGGCGGGACCGATCCCGGGAGGGTCGCTGAACACGAGTCGGTCGACGGGTCGTGCAAGGATCACCCGGTGCGGTCCGATCTGGTGGTGCGCAGCGGTGACGGTTGGCGCTCGGTCGGAACGACCATGGCACCGTCGGGGGCACCATGACAGAGCCGCGGACCTGCTCGGGTGCGGCTGCCAGCGCGATGGGGACGGGGTGACAGCGGGCGAGGAGGGTGTGGTCAAGGGGCAGATCACGAGCATCGAGGGCATCCCGGCTCTGTCGCTCGACGCGATCAGCTCGGTGGCCTACGGGCCAGAGGCGATGCTGGTGGTGCTGGCGACCGCCGGGGCGGGCGCACTGGCCGAGATCGAGCCGATCACGATCGCCATCGTCGTGCTCCTCGTGATCCTGGTGTTCTCCTACCGCCAGGTGATCGCGGCCTTCCCCGAGGGTGGAGGCTGCTACGCGGTCTCCAAGGCCAACCTGGGTGCCCGGGCGAGCCGTCTCGGCGCCGCGTCGCTGGTGGTCGACTACATCTTGACCGTTGCCGTGTCGATCTCCGCGGGGGTCGCCGCCCTCGTCTCGGCGTTCCCGACCCTCGGCCCCGACAGCCTCGCGATCTCCCTCGGGATCCTGGCAGTGTTGACGGCGCTCAACCTGCGCGGCATCGCCACGAGCGCCCGGACCTTCCTGCTGCCGACAGCGGTGTTCATGGCAGGGATCTACGTCGTGATCGTGGCCGGGCTGCTGCGCTCCCACCCGGCGGCAGACGCCGGCATCCACCCGGCCGTCGTACCCAAGGTGGCCGCCGCGGTCGGGGTGCTGCTGTTGTTGAAGGCGTTCGCCGCGGGGTGCAGCGCGCTCACCGGTGTGGAGGCCATCGCGAACGACGTGCCGGCCTTCCGGGCCCCGAGCGCCCGCCGGGCGATGCGCACCGAGGTCCTGCTCGGCGGGATCCTCGGAACCATGCTCCTCGGCCTCGCGCTGCTCACCGTCCGGTTCCACATTGCCCCCGAGGCGAGCCAGACCGTGCTCAGCCAGATCACCGGCGCGTCGGTCGGGAGGGGGGCGATCTACTACGTCGTCGACCTGTCGACCACGCTCATCCTGGCTCTGGCCGCTAACACCTCCTTCGGCGGACTGCCGGTGCTGGCAAGCCTCCTGGCGCGAGACAACCTGGTCCCCCACGTCTTCGGGCTCCGAGCGGATCGCCCGGTCTACCGCTACGGCGTCGTCGTCCTCGCCGTGCTGGCCGGTTTGCTGCTGATCGCGGTCAACGCCAACACCAACTCGCTCATCCCGCTCTTCGCGATCGGGGTGTTCACCGGCTTCACCCTCTCCCAGACCGGCCTGGTACGGCACTGGCACCGGGAGCGCCCGCCGTACTGGTGGGCGCGGGCGACGCTCAACGGCACCGGCGCGGCTATGACCGCGGTCGCCACGGTCATCTTCTTGGTGACCAAGTTCACCGGCGGTGCGTGGGTCGTGGTGATCGCCATTCCCGCCCTCATATTCTTGTTCTCCCGGATCGCCCACTACTACGACGACGTCGCCGCCGAGCTGGGTCTCGGTGAGACCCCGGGGACACCGCAGCCGCAGGATCGCCTGATCGTGGTGATGATCGCAACGGTGTCGCGCATGGCCGAGTCCGCGCTCGCCACAGCGCTCTCCCTCAGCAAGGACGTGGTGGCGCTCAGCGTCCAGTTCGACGAGGAGCGCGCCGCGACCCTGCAGGCTGCGTGGGACCACTGGCAGCCCGGGGTCCCACTCGTCGTCCTGCGCCCGCAGACCCGCTCGATCACCACGCCCGTGCTCGACTACCTCGGTTCGGCCGAGGTCCGGGACCGCCAGGTGATGGTCCTCAT
>JAKABK010000004.1 GCA_021796905.1 Actinomycetes bacterium | reverse complement strand
GTAGTGTTTGGTGAGGAGATCGAGTCCGCCACCGGGGAGGCCCCCATGCCGAGTTTCCGTGACCTGCTGAAGTCCGCCAAGGAGCGCATCGAGGAGGTCGACACCGCCGCTGCGGCGGCCCTCCTAGCAGATCCGGCCACGGTGGTGCTCGACGTGAGAGAGCCCGACGAGTACGAGCAGGGTGCCCTACCGCGCGCCGTGCACATCCCCCGGGGCTTCCTCGAGAGCCAGGCCGAGCAGAAGCTCCCCGACCCCGACGCTCCGATCGTCGTCTACTGCGCCGGCGGGATGCGCAGCGCTTTCGCTGCGGCCACCCTCGCCGAGCTCGGGTACCGCAACGTCGTCTCGATGGACGGCGGGTTCAACAAGTGGAAGGACGAGGGCCGGGACTGGCGCACCCCGGCGACGCTCACCCCCGAGCAGCGCAACCGCTACCAGCGCCACCTGCTGCTGCCCGAGGTCGACGTCGCCGGCCAGCAGCGCCTGCTCGGCTCGAAGGTGCTCCTGATCGGCGCCGGCGGCCTCGGTTCCCCCGCAGCGATGTACCTGGCGGCGGCGGGCGTCGGGACGCTCGGGATCATCGACATGGACGTCGTCGACGCCTCGAACCTCCAGCGCCAGATCCTCCACAGTCTCGACCGGATCGGTGAGCGCAAGGTCGACTCGGCGAAGAAGACGCTCACCGCGATGAACCCCGACGTCGACGTCGTCACCTACGACGTGCGCCTCGGGGCGGACAACATTCTCGACATCTTCGCCGGTTACGACGTGATCTTGGACGGGACCGACAACTTCCCCACCCGTTACCTGGTCAACGACGCGTCGGTGAAGCTCGACATCCCAGTGGTGCACGGCTCGATCTTCCGCTTCGAGGGCCAGGCGTCGGTGTACCTGCCGCACCAGGGACCGTGCTACCGCTGCCAGGTGCCCGAGCCCCCGCCGGCGGAGCTGGCGCCGAGCTGCTCGGAGGCGGGAGTGCTCGGGGTGCTGCCCGGGATCATCGGGACCATCCAGGCGATGGAGACGATCAAGCTGCTGCTCGACCTCGGCGAGCCGCTCGTCGGCCGGTTGCTCGCCTACGACGCGCTCGAGGAGAGCTTCCGGACCTTCAAGGTAAACCGCGACCCGGAGTGCGCAGCGTGCTCGATCCCGCCCGAGCAGCTGGTGATCGCCGAGTACGACGAGGGTTGCATGCCGCACCCGATCGCTCCCCCCGCGGCCTGACGGCAGGGGAAAGGAGGCCTCTGCCCGGCTCGGCGATCTCCGCCGGGCTCGGCTCCCCGTAGGCTCCCGGAGATGAGCGAGCAGCGCCGGACCGATTCGGGGATCGAGATCCGGGCGGTCTACCGGCCCGGCGACCTCGACGGCTGGGACCCCTCGGAGCGCCTCGGCGAGCCGGGCGAGCCGCCCTTCACCCGGGGCATCCACCCCACCATGTACCGGGGGCGCCCCTGGACGATCCGGCAGTACTCGGGTTTCGGGACCGCCGAGGCGACCAACGAGCGTTGGAAATTGCTGCTCGCCGCCGGCGGTACCGGGTTGTCGTGTGCCTTCGACCTGCCCACCCAGATGGGCTACGACTCCGACCACCCCCGCTCGGAGGGCGAGGTCGGCCGGGTCGGGGTGGCGATCGACTCGATCGACGACATGCGAGTACTGCTCGCCGGCCTGCCCCTGGACCAGATCACCACCTCGATGACGATCAACGCCACCGCGGCGATCCTGCTCCTGCTCTACCAGCTCGTCGCCGAGGAGCAAGGCGTCGACCCGGCCCACCTCGGCGGGACGATCCAGAACGACATCTTGAAGGAGTACGTCGCCCGGGGCACGTTCATCTTCCCGCCACGCCCGTCGATGAGGATCGTCACCGACATCTTCGCCTATTGCCGCCAGCACCTGCCCCGCTGGAACACCATCTCCATCTCCGGTTATCACATCCGCGAGGCCGGCTCGACCGCGGTCCAGGAGATCGCGTTCACCCTCGCCAACGCGATCGCCTACGTCGAGGCGGCGATCGACGCGGGGCTCGCGGTCGACGAGATCGGTCCGCGCCTGAGCTTTTTCTGGAATGCCCACAACAACTTCTTCGAGGAGGTCGCCAAGTACCGGGCGGCCCGGCGGATGTGGGCGGCGATCATGGCCGGCCGCTTCGGGGCTAGGGATCGGCGGAGCCTGGTGATGCGCTTCCACACCCAGACCGGCGGGTCGACCCTCACCGCCCAGCAGCCCGACAACAACGTGGCCCGGGTCACCCTCCAGTCCCTCGCTGCGGTCCTCGGGGGGACCCAGAGCCTGCACGCCAACAGCTTCGACGAGGCCCTCGGCCTGCCTACCGAGCGCTCCGCTCGGATCGCGTTGCGCACCCAGCAGATCATCGCCCACGAGTCCGGGGTCGCCGACACCGTCGACCCCCTCGGCGGCTCGTACTTCGTCGAGTCGCTCACCGACGCCGTCGAGGTGGCCGCCTGGGATTACCTGGAGAGGATCGACGCGATGGGCGGGGCGGTGGCGGCCATCGAGGCCGGTTTCATCCAGGACGAGATCGAGCAGGCCGCCTACGACCACACGGTTGCCGTCGACGCCGGTCGAAAGGTGGTGGTCGGGGTCAACCGCTTCGCCGACGATCGGCCGGCACCGGTGGAGGTCTTCCCGATCGACCCCGCCGGCCAGGCCCACCAGGTCGCGAGGGTGCGTGCGACGCGTGCGGCGAGGGATGCCGGGGCGCTCGACGCCGCTCTCGCGGAGCTGGCGGTTGCCGCCCGGGGCAGCGCCAACCTGCTCCCTCCGATGAAAGAAGCGCTCCGGCGGCGGGGGACCCTCGGTGAGGTGAGTGACGTGCTGCGAGCCGAGATGGGAGTCCACCAGCCCTGATCTGCCGGTCGCTCCGGGCCCGGGGCGCGCGGCCTGCGCCGCCACCCCGGATGTAGCGTGACCGGGAGGCGAGGAGGAGGTCGGATTGGGCCAGGTGCCGCCCACACGCGAAGCGAGACGCCGTGCCCGTCGGCGCACGATCCGTCGGCGCCGCCTGGGTGTCTCCTGCGTCCTGGCCCTCGTGGTCGTCGCGGTGGTGCTGATCGCAGTGGTACCCGGAGGCCGACGAGCGCAACGTGGCCACGGCCCCACCCACCGTGCTGTGGCTGCTGGGGCGAGCGCCGAGCGTGCCTCCGCGAGCGGGCGTTCCTCCGCCGGCGCGAGCCCCTCCGCGGGCGGGAGCCCTTCTGCGGGCGGGGCGACCTTCCTCGGTCCCTACGGCGTGGAGTCGAAGGCGATCATCGCCGAGAACCGCAAGCCGGGCACGAGCGCGTGGAGGATCACCGACGCGCCGAGGACCGGCATGATCGAGGGTTTCGCCGACCGCAACTACGTTGCCGACGGCCAGTCGTTCGGCCTGTACGTGTCGACGACCGCTCCGTCGTTCCACGTCGTCGCATATCGGATGGGCTACTACCAGGGCAAGGGGGGCCGCCAGGTGTGGGCGTCGGGAACGGTGCCGGGACGCCAGCAACCGGCCTGCCCGGTGGACCACGCCACCAACATGGTGAGCTGCGACAACTGGACGCGCTCGATGATGGTGCACGTGACGTCGAGCTGGCCTCCGGGTGACTACGTCCTGAAGCTCATCGGCAGCGGCAACCAGCAGGCGTACGTGCTGCTGACGGTGTGGGACCCGAACAGCCACGCGGCTTACATGGTGGTGAACCGGACCCTCACCGAGGAGGGGTGGAACACCTTCGGCGGCTACGATTTCTACCAGGGCACGGGTCCCTGCATCCTCGACAACTACACCTACCCGCCCTGCAACCGGGCCCGGGTGGTCTCCCTCGACCGGCCCTTCGCCCAGGGCAACGGTGCCGAGGACTTCTTCGGCAACGAGTACCCGCTCATCTACTGGATGGAAGAGCACGGCCTCGACGTCACCTATGTGACCGACATCACCCTCAGTCAGCACCCGCGCTTCGCCCTGCAGCACCGCGCCTGGCTGTCGCTCGACCACGACGAGACCTGGACCTATACCGAGCTGCAGGCGGCCAGGGCGGCGATGGCCCACGGGGTCAACATCCTGTTCTTCAGCGGTGCCGCGATCGTGCGCCACGCCCGCCTCCAAGCCTCCCCGCTCGGCGCGGACCGCGAGATCGTCGACTACCGCAATCCGCAGGAGGACCCGGAGTCCCACGGTGGGAACCCCAACCTGGTCACTTCCAACCAGTGGCCCCCTGTCGACAGTTCGCTCACCGGCCAGGAGTACGCCGGCTACATGTTGCCGGGGGAGCCGAACGCTCCGATGGTCGTCTACGACGCGTCCTCTTGGGTCTTCGCTGGGACCGGATTGCACAACGGCTCGGAGATCCCCGACGTCATCGGCTCCGACATCGACCACCTCGACCCGGGCAGTGGCCTGACCCCGGCGGACCTCCAGGTCCTGGCGCACTCGCCGATCCCCCTGAGCGAGGTCTACACCAACCAGGGTGAGTGGTCCGGCCACACCTACTCGGACTTCACCTACTACACCGATCCGGCCAGCGGAGCGGGGGTGATAGACACCGGTGACACCGTCTTCATCGGCGACCTCCGGTTCTGCAACCTGGGGATCAGTGGCTGCCAGCCGGTGCTGCTGCGCATCGTCGGAAACCTGCTCCACGTGTTCGGTCAGGGCCCGGCCGGCCACATCGAGCCACCACAGCCCAACTGGCGGTCGGTGCAGCCGATCGGCTCGTGAGAGGCCGGCGCCGCCGCCGGGCACACGTCTTCCGCTGCGCCTGGGCGCCGAGGGTGTCCCGGTCCGCCGGCAGTGTCCCGGTCCGCCGCTCGCCCGGCGGCGGGCCCGGCGGCGGGCCCCCGGGCGGGCGCCCGGGCGAGGGCGGGGCGGGACCCGAAGTGGGTGATCTCGGCGCGTCCGGATCATCTCGGTGCGATCGGAGCGTGAGAACCACGCGCTGGCTCACCGAGGTCGTCGTTGTTCACCGAGATCACGCCCGGTCGTTGCTCGCCCGGTCGTTGCGCCCCGAGATCACGCCCCGTCCGCAGACGCGTCGCTGGTGCCGACGCTGCTGGTGCCGCTCGGAGCGCCATCTCGTCCATCCGGCCGTCCCGGGTCGGCCCGAGCGATCAGCACGACCACGTCACCGGTGCCGACTGCGTCACCCGGGGAGACCCGCACCTCCTGGACCGTGCCGGAGGTCTCGGTGGCGATGTTGTTCTCCATCTTCATCGCCTCCAGCACCACTACCGCCTGGCCGGCTTCGACCCGTTGGCCTTCTGAGACGAGCACCTTGACGATCGTGCCCTGCATCGGGACCGTGACCGCCCCTCCGCCGGCGCCGCCCGCCTTGGCGGCAGCAGCGGTGGCGGAGGCGGTCCTCGGCCGGGTCCGGGGGGCGCTCGGGCCGGCCGCGGCGGTCTCGGGAACCCAGAGCGCCACGTTGAAACGCCGGCCGTCGACCTCCACCTCGACGTCACGGCGGACCTTGTTCTCCCCGCCGTTGCTCTCCTCCGGTCCGGGCGCCACCGGCGCCGCGACCCCGGAGAGATCGAGGCGCTCTTCGACCCAGTTGGTGGAGTGGCGGAGCGCCACGAAGTCGGGGTGGGACAGGATCGCCTTGTCGGCAGGCACCGTCGTCGCCACCCCTTCGACGACCAGCTCGTCGAGCGCGGCGAGCATCCGCCGGCGGGCCGACTCCCGGTCCGGGCCCCAGGTGACCAGCTTGGCGATCAGGTTGTCGTAGTACTGGCTGACCGTGTCGCCCTCGTCGTAGCCGGCGTCGGTCCGTACCCCGAAGCCGTCGGGCCGGTAGAAGCGGGTGATCCGGCCCGGGGACGGCAGGAACCGACCGCCGGCGGGGTCCTCGGCGTTGATCCGTACCTCGAAGGCGTGCCCGCGCAGCTCGACGTCGTCCTGGGCGAAGGGGAGCGGCTCGCCGTCGGCGATCGCGAGCTGGAGGGCGACCAGGTCGCGGCCGACGACCGCTTCGGTGACCGGGTGCTCCACTTGGAGCCGGGTGTTCATCTCGAGGAACCAGAACTCTCCGTCCTGGTAGATCAGCTCCACGGTCCCGGCGTTCTGGTATCCGCAGGCGACCGCTACCTTCACCGCCGCGTCGCCCATTGCCCGGAGGACCTCGGGCGGGATCCCGGGGGCGGGGGCCTCCTCGATCAGCTTCTGGTGGCGGCGTTGGGCGGAGCAGTCCCGGGTCCCGAGGTGGAGACAGTTCCCGTGACGGTCGGCGAAGACCTGGACCTCGACGTGGCGGGGCCAGGTCAGGTAGCGCTCCAGGTAGCTCTCGGAGCGGCCGAACGCCTTCTCCGCCTCCCGCTGTGCCGACTCGAGCGCCTCGGCGGCGTCGGCCGCGGCGCGCACCACCCGCATCCCCCTGCCCCCACCGCCGTAGGCGGCCTTGATCGCGACCGGCCAGCCGTGGCGCTCGCCGAAGGCGACGACCTCGTCGGGGGAGCGGATCACCTCGGTTGTCCCCGGGACGCTCTCGACGCCGGCCCTGGCGGCGGCGATCCGGGAGCTGATCTTGTCCCCCATCACCTCGATCGCCTCCGCGGGAGGGCCGATCCAGGTCAACCCGGCTGCGGTCACCGCCCGGGCGAACCCGGCGTTCTCGGAGAAGAACCCGTAGCCGGGGTGGAGTGCGTCGGCGCCGCTGCGTGCGGCGACGCCGAGGATCGCCTCGGTGTCGAGGTAGCTCTCGGCGGCGGTCCGGCCGCCGAGAGCGTAGGCCTCGTCGGCGAGGCGTACGTGCAGGGCGTCTCGGTCCAGTTCCGAGTACACCGCGACAGTGGCGACACCCAGCTGCCGGCAGGTGCGAATGACCCGGACGGCGATCTCCCCCCGGTTGGCGATCAGGACCTTGCTGGGCACAGCAGGGCAGTCTTTCACCGTGGACGATCCCGAGCGAGTTCCCCCCGAGCGAGCCCCCCGCGAGCGACTGGCCGCCGAGCTGGCTGCGTCAACCCGCTTCGGCGGGCTCCGCTGGTTGGATGAGACCGACTCCACCAACCGGGTCGCGCTCGACGCGGCCCGCGCCGGCGCCGCCGAGGGCCTGGTCGTCGTCGCCGACCACCAGAGCGCCGGCCGGGGGCGTCTCGGTCGGCGCTGGGAGGCTCCCGCCGGCACGGCCCTGCTCGCCTCGGTCCTGTTGCGTCCCTCCGGCCTCGCTCCCGACCGGCTCCATCTGGTCACCTCGGCGGTCGGTCTCTCCGCCGTAGCGGCGTGCCGGCGCCTGGGAGGCTTCACCCCCGGGCTCAAGTGGCCCAACGACCTGCTCGTCGGGGATGCCAAGCTCGCAGGGATCCTCGCCGAGGTGCTCGGCGACGCTGTCGTGGTAGGCCTCGGGCTCAACGTCTCGGCGGCACCAGCTGGCGCGATCAGCTTCGAGGAGGCCGCGCGACGCCCGGTCGGCAGGGCCGAGCTGCTCGTCGCAGTGCTTCGAGAGCTGGATGGACGCTACGGCCGTTGGGACGATGTCGCGGGGGAGTACGCGGCGACTTGCGCCACGGTCGGCCGGCGGGTGGCGGTCGAGGACGCCAGCGGGGTCCGGCGGGGAACGGCCGTCGGGGTCGACCCCGGTGGGCGGCTCCTGGTCGCCTTCGGCGACAGACCCCCCGAGGCGTTGAGCGCCGCCGACGTGGTTCACCTGCGGGACGTTCCGCCGGCCCCCTGACCCGATCGGCTTGCTAGCATGGAATACCATGAAGGCGCTGATGCTCTGCGGCGGTGCGGGGACCCGTCTGCGACCGATAACCCACACCAGGGCCAAGCAGCTGGTCCCGGTGGCCAACAAGCCGATCCTGTTCTACGGCCTGGAGGCTGTTGCCGGGGCCGGGATCGAGGAGGTGGGGATCGTCGTCGGTGACACCGCCGCAGAGGTCCGCAGAGCGGTGGGCGACGGATCGGAGTGGGGTCTGCAGGTGACCTACCTGCCCCAGGAAGCCCCGCTCGGACTTGCCCACTGCGTGCGGATCGCCCGGGACTTCCTCGGCTCCGACGACTTCGTGATGTACCTGGGGGACAACCTGCTCGAGCAGGATCTCCGCTCGTTCGTGGAGCGCTTCGAGGCCGACCGCGCCGCTTGTCTCGCCCCGCCGCTCACCGGGGCGGGCGCCGGCCCGGCCGCCGCCCAGATCCTCCTCGCCCACGTTCCGGACCCGCAGCGCTTCGGGGTCGCCGAGCTCGACGGCGACGGTCGGGTCGTGCGTCTCGTGGAGAAACCCGCGGAGCCCCGCTCGGACCTCGCGCTGGTCGGGGTCTACCTGTTCGACCCGAGCATCCACGAGGCGGTGGCCGACATCGAGCCGTCCGAGCGGGGGGAGCTCGAGATCACCGACGCCATCCAGTGGCTGATCGAGCACGGCCGGCGGGTGCGCTCGGAGATCCTCGAGGGGTGGTGGATCGACACCGGGAAGCTCACCCCGCTGCTCGACGCCAACCGTCTGCTGCTCGAGAAGCTCGACGCCCGCATCGACGGCCGGGTCGACGGGGAGTCCCGGGTCGACGGGAGGGTGGTGGTGGAGGCCGGCGCCAGCCTGGTCCGTTCGCACGTGCGGGGCCCGGCGGTGATCGGCGGGGGGACCGAGGTGGTCGACTCGTTCGTCGGGCCGTTCACCGCCATCGGGGCGCGCTGCCGGGTCGAACGCTCCGAGGTCGAGCACTCCGTCGTGCTCGACGACAGCTCGATCGTCGACGCCGGCCGGATCGAGGACTCGCTGCTCGGCCACCACGTGGAGGTCACCCGCGGCGAGCGTCGGCCCCGGGCCACCCGCCTGATGGTCGGCGACCACAGCCAGGTCGACCTCGGGTAGGTCCCCGGTGCCGGCGCCGGCGCGCTCGGTCGGGGCGGTGGTCACCCGGTCGGCATCGCATCCTGCGGTGCCCGCCCACCGCTAGCCTCGACTGCCATGCATCTCCTGGTGACCGGCGGCGCCGGCTTCATCGGCTCCAACTACGCCCGCTGGGTCCTCGGGCGTACCGACGACGAGGTGACCGTCTACGACGCCCTCACCTACGCCGGGAACCGTTCGACGCTGCGCGACATCGAGCAGCGCTGGCCGGAACGGTTCCGGTTCGTGCGGGGCGACGTGTGTGACCGCGAGGCGTTGCGGGCAGCCGCGGAGGGCTGCGACGCGGTTGTGCACTTCGCTGCGGAGAGCCACGTCGACCGTTCGATCGCCGGTCCGGACGCCTTCGTGGTCACCAACTGCGTGGGCACCAACACGGTGATGGGTGTCTGTCGGCAGCTCGGCATCGCCCGGGTGGTCCACATCGGGACCGACGAGGTGTACGGGTCGGTGGAGACCGGCCGGTCCACCGAGACCGATCCGCTCGAGCCCCGATCGCCCTACAGCGCATCGAAGGCCGGCGCCGACCTGATCGCATTGTCCTACCACTCGACCTACGGCCTGCCGGTGGTGGTCACCCGGAGCGCCAACAACTACGGACCGTGGCAGTACCCGGAGAAGGTGATCCCGCTGTTCATCACCAACCTGCTCGATGGGCGGCGCGTGCCGCTCTACGGCGACGGCCTCAACCAGCGGGACTGGCTGCACGTCGAGGACAACTGCGCGGCCGTCGACCTGGTGCTCCGGGAGGGGAAAGAGGGGCAGATCTACAACATCGGGATGGGCGCCGAGATCACCAACCGTGAGCTGACCGAGCGCATCCTCTCGCTGGTCGGCGCCGGTGCGGAGCGTATCGAGATGGTCGCCGACCGTCTCGGCCACGACCGCCGCTACGCCCTCGACACCACCCGGGTCACCGCGCTCGGGTGGTCCCCGCAGCACTCGCTCGACGACGGCCTGGCCGAGACCG
Organism: Actinomycetes bacterium; assembly: GCA_021796905.1. Classification (GTDB taxonomy): domain Bacteria; phylum Actinomycetota; class Acidimicrobiia; order Acidimicrobiales; family Palsa-688; genus JAKAQB01. The sequence goes on along the minus strand of JAKABK010000004.1, from coordinate 11,008 downwards.
TCTCCTGGTACCGGGACCACCGCTGGTGGTGGGAGCCGCTGGCGTCGGGCGCCGCCAGCCGGTGAGGGTGCTGATCACCGGGGCCGGCGGGCAGCTCGGCACCGACCTCCAGGCGGTGTTCGCCGCCGCCTCCCACCACGAACTGGTCGCGCTCGACCGCTCCCGCCTCGATGTCGGCGATCGTGACCAGGTCGCGGGCCTGGTCGGCCAGCTCGCCCCGGACCTGGTGGTCAACTGCGCCGCTTGGACCGCCGTCGATGCCTGCGAAGCGGACCCGGACCGGGCGTGGCGGACCAACGCTCTTGCCGTGCGCCACCTGGCCGAGGCTGCCGCCCGGACCGGGGCGCACCTGGTGCAGGTCTCGACCGACTACGTCTTCGACGGAACGGCGCCGCATGCCTACAGTGAGTGGGATTCCCCGTCGCCGCTGTCGGTCTACGGCCGCAGCAAGCTCGGCGGGGAGCTCGAGGCCGCCGGGTGCCCGGGGGCGACGATCGTGCGCACCTCGTGGGTGTGCGGGCCGCACGGCTCCAACATGGTCAAGACCATCCTGCGCCTCGCCCGAGCCGGAGGCCCGATGGCCTTCGTAGACGACCAGAGGGGCTGTCCGAGCTTCACCGACGACCTTGCCGGGGCGATCTACCGCCTCGCCGTCGGGCGGCGTCCCGGGCTGTTCCACGTCACCAACCAGGGTCCGACCACCTGGTTCGACTTCGCCCGGGACGTGCTCGCCGCCGCCGGCGACGATCCGGACCGGGTGGCTCCGATCTCGACCGCGGAGCTCGACCCGCCCCGGGCGGCGCCCCGCCCGGCGAACTCGGTGCTCGACAACGCCGCCCTCCGCCTCGCCGGAGACCCGCTGCTCCCCGACCACCACGAGGCCCTGGAGCGCACCGTCCGTCGGCTGCTCGGGTGAGCCGCCCCGCCTCCCGGGTCGCGGCCGTCGTCGTCGAGTACCACGCCGGCGAGCACCTGGCCGCCTGCCTGGAGTCGCTACGCGCGGCCGGTGTCGGCGAGCGCCTGGTGGTCGACAACGGTTCGAGCCCGGCGGAGCGCTCGGAGGCGAGACGGGCCGACCCGGAGCTGCGCTGGGTCGACGCCGGCGCGAACCTCGGGTACGGGACCGCCGCCAACCTCGGCGCCGAACGCGCCGCACGCCCCTACCTGCTGGTGTGCAACCCCGACGTGGTCGTCGGCACCGGGGCGGTCGACGCGTTGGTCTCCAGGTTGGATGCCGATCCGCTCCTCGGGCTGGTCGGCCCGCTGGTCCGCAACCCCGACGGCAGTGTCTACCCCTCGGCGCGGACCTTCCCGGACCTGGTCGACGCCATCGGCCACGGAGCGCTCGGGCTGGTGGCCCCCGGCAACCGCTTCACTTCCCGCTACCGGATGCTCGACTGGGACCACGCTGTCCCGGCCCGGGTCGACTGGGTGTCGGGGGCGTGCGTGCTCGCCAGGCGGGCGGCGTGGGACGACATCGGCGGGTTCGACCCTGGTTACCTCATGTACCTGGAGGATGTCGACCTGTGCTGGCGGGCCCAGAGGGCGGGATGGGCGGTCGGCTACGAGCCGACCGCGGAGGTGACCCACACCCAGGGGGTCTCCGCGGACCGCCACCCCTACCGGATGCTCGTCGCGCACCACCGGTCCCTGTGGCGTTTCGCCCGGGCGACCACCACCGGTCCGCGCCGCCTGGTGTTGCCGGTCGTCGCTGCCGGCCTCGCAGCCCGGGTCGGGGTGGCGGCCGCCGCCCATCGCCTGTCGTCGGGCTCGCCGCGCCAGGCGATCCGGGCCCGCTCGGCCGGGCCGGTAGCCTGAGGGAAATATGGGTAAGGCGTCGTCAGCCAAGAAGGTCGCGCGCGTCGCCGGAACGGGCGGCGGTCGGATCCACCACAAGAACCGTTCCTGGGGTTACACCCTGGCGATCGCGGTGATCGTCGTGGTCGGTGTGGCCCTCACCTACTCCAGCCGCCAGTCCTACATCCACAAGCTCGCGGACACCACCGCGGCCAACGCCAAGGTCCCCCCGCTGGTCGGTGGCACCGCCTGGAACGAGGGGTACGCGGTCGACATCTGCGGCAAGTGGCAGAAGCCGATCGACCACCCCAAGACCAGGACCGGTATCAGCACCGCCGGCAACGGGGTGATCCACATCGCCCCGAAGGTGGCCGCAGCAGCGGGAAAGAACGCGACGCTCGGGGTGCTCGCCTCGTCTGTCGGCATGACCCTCTCCGGCAACCAGGTCCAGCTGCCGGGCGGCAAGGACTACGTGGCCGGCACCGACTGCGGTTCACGACCGGCCGAGGTCTTCGTCAAGCAGTACGCGTTCGCCGGGGCGCCGAGCGGGACGGTGCTCACCCAGAACCCGGCGTCGGTGAGGCTCCAGGACCAGGCGGAGGTGACCATCGCCTTCCTGCCCCGTGCCGACAAGGGCAGGATCCCGGCGCCGCCGTCGTATGTCGGGAAGAACCTGTCCAAGATCGTTGCCGCCTCGACGACAACCACGACGGTCCCGGCGTCGACCTCGACGACCACGACCAAGGTCTCGACCAAGGGCTCGACCAAGGGCTCGACCTCGACGACCTCCAAGGGCTCGAAGGTCTCGACCTCGAGAGTCTCGATATCGACCAAGGGCTCGACCTCGACGACCTCCAAGGGCTCGAAGGGATCGACCTCGACGACCGCGGGCGCGACGTCGACCAGCACGTGAGGGCGGTGGTGTTGGTGGGGGGGATGGGCACCCGCCTCCGACCGCTCACCGTCAGTGTCCCCAAGCAGATGCTCCCCGTCGGCGGGCGCCCGATGATCGAGCACGTCGTCGAGCACCTCGCCGCCCATGGCGTCGACGAGGTGGTCCTCGCCCTCGGGTTCCGCCCCGACGCCTTCCGCTCCGCCTACCCCGACGGGCGCTGCTGCGGCGTACGGCTGCGCTACGCGCTCGAGCCCGAACCGCTCGACACCGCCGGGGCGGTCGCCTTCGCCGCCGCCCACGCAGGAGTCGACGACACCTTCGTCGTCTGCAACGGTGACGTGCTCACCGACCTCGACGTCACCTCGCTGGTCGCCTTCCACCGCCGGCGGGGGGCGCTTGCGACCATCCACCTCACAGCGGTCGAGGACCCCTCGGCGTTCGGGGTGGTGCCGACCGACGACACCGGCAGAGTGCTCGCCTTCGTGGAGAAACCGCCCGCCGGCGAGGCGCCGACCAACCTGGTCAACGGCGGGACCTACGTGGTCGAGCCGGAGGTGCTCGAACGGGTCCCCGCCGGGAGACGGGTGTCGATCGAACGGGAGACCTTCCCGGACCTGGTCGCCAGCGGCCGCCTGTACGGGCTGGCGTCGCCGGCGTCGTGGCTCGATGCGGGCACGCCGGCCACCTACCTGGCAGCCAACCTCCGCCACGCCGGCCGGGTCCCGTCGCCCGTCGGGGTGGAGCCGGGCGCGTTCGTCGAGGGCTCGGTGGTGGCCGCCGACGCCCGGGTCGCGGCCGGCGCCCGGGTGCGCCGCTCGGTGCTCATGGCCGGCGCCCGGGTCGGGGTGGATGCGGTGGTGGTCGACTCGATCCTCGGCCCTGGGGCGGAGGTGGGGGAGGGCGCGGAGCTGACCGAGCTGTGCGTGCTCGGAGCCGGGGTGCGGGTCGCCCCGGGCGAGCAGCTCGCCGGCGCCCGGCTCCCGGGGCCGTGAAGGTCCTGGTAACGGGGGGGGCGGGTTTCGTCGGGTCGCACCTGGTGGACCGTCTCCTCGCCGAGGGATGTTCGGTGGACGTGGTCGACGACCTGTCCGGCGGGTCGCTCGCCAACCTGGCCGACGCCCGGGCCGGGGCCGAGGGTCGGTTGAGCTTCCAGCGCCTCGACGTCGCGGGAACCGAACTGGCCGCCCTCCTCGACCGCCGCCGCCCCGAGGTCGTCTTCCACCTGGCCCGCCCGGGAGGGGGAGCAGGGGACCCGGCAACGAGGTCCGGTCTCCGGTTGAGCACGGCACTGCACCTGTTGTCCGCCGCCGATCTCTGCGGGGTCACCAAGGTGGTCGTCGCCCTGCGCGCCGCCGAGCTGTACGCCGAGGCGACCGCTAAGCAGCTGCCCTTGCGGGAGGCCCATCCCCTGGAGCCCCGCACTCCCGAGGGTATCGCCGACCGGGCCGTCCTCGACGCCCTCAGACTGTGGCGGGAACGTCGCGACCTCGAGCACACCGCCCTTGCGCTCGGAGAGGTCTACGGGCCCCGTCAGTCGGTGACCGCCGGTGTGGTCGCCGCCCTGGCCTGCGCCGCGGCGCACGGCCAGGCTCTGGAGCCGACCGGGGACGGAGGGGACACCGACGACTACATCTACGTCGACGACGCAGTCGACGCCCTCGCCCGGTCGGCGTCACGGGGCAGCGGTCTGTTGCTCAACGTCGGGACAGGTGAGGAGACCAGTCTCGCTGCGCTCGCCGCCGTCGTCGCGGCCGCAGCCCCCGCCCCGGGTCCCGGCGCACCGGTCGCCGGGGACCCGTCCGCCGGTGGCACGAGCCGGCCGGCCCGGTGCCGCAGACGGTTGGCTCTCGACCCGAGCCGGGCGGGGTTGCACCTAGGTTGGGAGCCGTGGACCACCCTCGAGGAGGGGGTCGCCGCGACCGTGGAGTGGTGGGCCGCCCACCCTCGATGACCGGTGGCACGCCGGACCGGAGCCGGCCAGCCCTGGCGCGCCAATGGGACCGGAGCCAGTGCGGCCGGAGCCGGTGCGATCGGCGCCAATGGGACCGGAGCCAGTGCGGCCGGAGCCGGTGCGGTCGGCGCCAATGGGACCGGCGCCAGATAGCGGCCGGAGCCGGTGCGATCGGCGCCGGTGCCGGTGATCCTCGACGTCGGCACCCGGAGCCCGCTCAGCGGAACAGGTCCTCCCGGTGCGGGCGGACGACCTCGTCCGCGACCGAAGCCTCCCGCAGCCAGGACCGCTCGACGCCCCTGACGACAGCCACCGGGACCGCCCGGGACTTGCCCATCACCAGCTCCGCCGCCCCGGCGATCTCGTCGGCGACGCACACCTCGGTGACCGCGAGCTGCCGGCCGAGGGCATCCTCGGTGCCGCGCAGGTCGACCACCCCGGCGATCCCGGCGACGCCGATCGCCACGTCGGTGACCCCACGGCGCCACGCGCGACCGAAGGTGTCGGAGACGACCACCCCGACGGTGACGCCGAGCCGTCCGCGGATCCCGTCACGGATACGCCGGGCGGAGCGGTCCGGGTCGACCGGCAGCAGCGCCGCCCAACCCGATTCGACGTTGGAGAGGTCGACGCCGGCGTTGGCGCAGACGAAACCGTGGCGGGTCTCGGTCATGATCAGGTCCCCCCGTCGGCGCAGGACCCGGACCGACTCGCCGAGGACGATCGCCGCCCGGGCGGCCCGGTCGTCGGGGTCGACGGGGACCAACCGGCCCTCGGCCTTGGAGACGACCTTCTGGGTGACGACGACCACGTCACCGTCGGCGAGCCCGACGGCCGAGCAGATCACCTCGACCAGGTCGTCGCCGGGGCGGACCTCGCCGATGCCCTCCACCGGGATCACGCTCAGGACCACGACAACCCCCCGGCGTCGAGGACAGCCCGGGCGAGCGCAACGGACTCGGCCGGCCCGGACATCACCGTCGGGGTGACCACGCAGCGCACCCCGGCGGACTCCACCTCGGCGGCGAGGTCGGCGTCGGCGACGTCGACGACCAGGGTGCCGACCCACGGGGCCCACATCCGGGCCACGCCGGCGACCGAAACCTCGTGGCCGAGCTCGGAGAGGAGCCGGTCGGCGGGACCCTTGAGGGCGGCGCCGGCGACGATCGGGGAGACGGCGACGACCCGCTCCCGGCGACGCGCGACGGTGTCGCCGACACCGGGCACTGCGAGCACCGGGGCGATCGACACCACCGGGTTGGAGGGGCAGACGACGACCAGCTCGGAGCCCCCGAGGGCGTCGAGCACCCCCGGGGCCGGGCGGGCGGCCTCCACCCCGGCGAAACGCACCGACTCGACCCCCACCTCGTGGCGCAGGCCGACGAAGTACTCCTGGAAGCCGATCTCCCGACCCCCGGCGAGGGTGACGCGGGTCTCGACCCGGTCGTCGGACATCGGCAGCACGGTCACCCCCACCCCCCAGCGCCGGGCGATCTCGGCGGTCACCTCGCTCAAGGCGGCCCCCTCGGCGAGGCGGCTGGTGCGGTACAGGTGGGTGCCGAGGTCACGGTCGCCGAGGTTGAACCAAGCCAGGCGACCGGCCGACAGGGCGCGCAGCTCGCCCATCGCCTCCCAGGTCTCGCCGACCCGGCCCCAGCCGGTGCCGGGATTGGCCGCGCCGCCGAGGGTGTAGACGACGGTGTCGACGTCGGGGCTGACGTGCAGACCGTGGAGCACGATGTCGTCGCCGGTGTTGACGACCGCGGTGATCCGCTCCGCGGGCAGGACCGAGGCCAGGGCCCGCAGCATCCGGGAACCGCCGACACCCCCGGCGATCGCAGTGATCATCCCGGCAAGCTACCGAGGAGGCGGCAGGTGTGCGCGGGCCCGGTAGCCTCACCCGCCAGGTATGCGCTGCGTCGCGGTGGACGCCACCGCCCTCCTGGGGCGTCGGACCGGGGTCGGTGTTGCCGTCGCCGGGCTGCTCGGCGCCCTCGCCGCCGGACCTCACCGGGTCATCGGCTACGGGCTCACCGGGACCGGCTGGCGGCAGCTGCCGGGGCTCCTGCCCGCAGGTGTCGCAACTGGGGCGCTGGTGCTGCCGGCGGGCCTCTCGATGGCGGTCTGGGCCCGTCTCGACGTCCCGGCGCTCGACTGGCTCCTCGGCCCCGTCGACGTCGTGCACGGCACCAACTTCGTGGTGCCCCCGACCCGCCGGGCGGCCCGACTGGTCACCGTCCACGACCTCACCCCGGTCCGCTTCCCGCAACTGGCCACCGCCGCCTCCCGGCGCTACCCGACCCTCGTCGCGCGAGCGATCACGCGAGGGGCCCACGTGCACACCCCCTCGGCGTTCGTCGCCGGAGAGGTCGTCGAGTACTTCGGGGCGGACCCCGACCGGGTGCACGTCGTCGCCTGGGGGGTGGCCCCCCCGCCCGCACCACGAGGCGCCGGCCGTCACCCGACCGGGCCGCCGTACGTGCTCGCGACCGCCACCGCCGAGCCCCGCAAGGACCTCCCCCGCCTGGTCGCCGCCTGGGACCAGGTCGCCGGCGAGATCCCCGACCTGCGCCTGGTGCTCGTCGGGCCGCCCGGATGGGGGGAGGCGGAGCTGGTCGCGGCGATCGCCGGTGCCGCCCACCGGGACCGGGTCGAGCGGCGCGGCTGGGTGGACGACCCCGGGCCGCTGCTCGCAGGGGCCGCGGTCCTCGCCTACCCGTCCCGCTACGAGGGTTTCGGCTTCCCGCCGCTCGAGGCGATGGCCGCGGGGGTGCCGGTCGTGGCGAGCGCCGCCGGCGCGGTCCCCGAAGTGGTCGGGGACGCCGCGGCCCTGGTACCGGTCGGCGACACCGACGCCCTCGCCTCCGGCCTGCTCAGAGTGCTCAGCGACCCCGGCGAGGCGGCGAGACTGGTCGCCGCCGGCCGTGAGCGCGCTGCGGGCTACTCGTGGACGGCGACGGGAGCCGCGTTCGCCGGGCTGTACGACCGCTTGGGCGACCGGGGCTGAGGCGCGAGCAGCCCCTCGAGGATCTCGCCCCAGGGTGGGGTGACGACCTCCCGCAGCACCGGGCGGGACCGGCGCCGGGCGGTCGACGACGCCCCGGGGGGTAGCAGATCGAGGATCGCCCGGGCGAGGTCCACCCGGTCCCCTGGGGTGACCAGCCGGCCGGCGTAGGCGGGCAGCCCGGCGAGGATCTCGACCGGCCCCCCCTCGTTGCCGGCGACGACCGGGGTGCCGCTCGCCAGCGCCTCGGCGTGGACCATCCCGAACGGTTCCGGCTCGGTCGACACCTGACAGAACACGTCGAGGTCGGCCATCAGCTCGGCCATGTCGGCGCGGGGGCCGAGCCAGTGCACCCCGCCGAGACCGGCGGCGCGTCGCTCCAAGCGGGCGGCGAGGTCCTCCTTGCCGCCGACGACCGGACCGGCGACGACCAGCTCGGCCTCCGGGCGTGCGGCGCGTACCAGGGGCAGGGCGTCGAGGAGCACGTCGAAGCCCTTCCAGGTGTCGATCCTGGCCGCGGAGCCGACCAGCGGCACGTCGTCGTCGATCCCGAGGCCCGCCCGGAACATTCCGGCCCGCTGCGGACCGAGCACCCCGGGGCCGGGACCGTCGGCCACGACGAGCACGTCGGGTCGGTCGAGCTGGGCGGCGACCGCGCCAGAGACCGCGAGGACCAGGTCGGCGGAGCGGCGGGTCAGGAACCGTTCCAGGCGCAGAGCCGGGCCCGACTGCACCACGATCTCCCGGGCGTGCCAGACGTGCGGCCGGCCCGAGAGGGCGGCGACCGCCCACCCGTACCAGGAGTGCAGCGAGTTGGAGTGGACGACGTCGACGTCGAGGTGGCGGGCGAGGCGGGTGAGGGAGGCGACGCTCACCGGCCAGGACGCGGCGTAGGTCGCCGCCCAGGCGAGGGTGCCCCCCTGGGTGGTGACCCGCCGCATCGGGACCACGTGCAAGGTGGCGCCGGCGGCGGCATACTGCTCGGCGAGCGCTGCCGGGTGTGGCAGAGCTACGTGGCACTCCCATCCCTCGGCGCGCAGTGCGCCGAGCATCCCGAGGAGTGCGGTCTCCGACCCCCCCCCGTCGGCGGCCGGCTGGATCGTGAGGAGGCGCCGGGTGCGGGTTGCGGTCAACGTCGAGCAGCTCCTCTCCCCGTCACCGGGGGGCATCGGCCGCTACACGGCCCAGCTCGTGATGCTACTGGCGAGCATCCCGCCGGTCGACGACCCGGTCCCATTCGTGGCCCGCCACCGACCGGGCGAGCTGGCCGCGGCGCTCGTCGGCTCCGGCGTCGGTCCCGGCACCGTGGTGCTGCCCTTTCCCCGACCCCTCCTCTACGAGACCTGGGTCCGTTTCGGGTTGCCACCCCTCACGCTGTGCGCGCCGGGTCTGCGTGACGTCGACGTGGTCCACGCCCCGTCGGTCGCGGTTCCCGGTCGCGGCCCGGCGCCGCTCGTGGTCACCATCCACGACGCCGCACCCGAGATCTTCCCCGAGGCGTTCACCCCCCGCGGCCGGCGCTGGCACGCCCGGGGTGCCGCGGCAGCCGCCCACCGGGCCGACCTGGTGATCACCCCCACCCGGGCCGCCGCCGAGGAGGTCGCCGAGCGCACCCCGGTGCCCGCGGAGCGCATCCGGGTGGTCCATCACGCTCTCACCGTGGCCGGCCGGGGACCGGGGCTCGGCGACGCCCGCCGCCGGGAGCTCGGGATCGGGGAGGCGCCCTACGTGTGCTGGGTCGGTTCCCTCGAGCCGCGCAAGGGGGTCGCCACCCTGGTCGAGGCGATGGCCGCCCTCGGCCCGTCGGGACGCCGCGGCTGCCGGCTGGTGCTCGCCGGTTACGCCGGGTGGCTCCCCGCCGGCCTGGTACCCGACGCCGCCCGACGCCGTCTCGGTGCCGACCTGGTCGAGCTCGGCAGGCTCGACGACGCCACGCTGTGGGGGCTGCTCGCCGGTGCGGCGGTGTTCGCCTTCCCGAGCCGCCACGAGGGGTTCGGGCTGCCGCCGCTCGAGGCGATGAGCCAGGGGACCCCGGTCGTCGCGTCCGACCTGCCGGCCCTGCGGGAGGTCCTCGGCCCGGCGGCGGCCTACGCCCCGCCCGGGGACGTCGAGGCGTGGGCGGCGGCGCTCTCCTGCCTGCTCGGCGACGACCGCCGGCGGGCGGCCGCCGCCGCCGCCGGCGCGCGGCGCGCGGCGCTCTACACCCCCGAGGCGTTCGTGTCCGCCACCCGGGCGGTCTACCGGGAGGTCACCGGCCGCTGAGCCCGGCGCCCCCGCCGGTAGGGTCGGGAGATGCGGGTGCTCGTGACCGGGAGCAGGGGTTTCGTCGGCAGGTGGCTGACCCGCCACCTGGTCGACGAGGGCGACGAGGTCGTCGAGCTGCCGGCGGGGATCGACGTGGCCGACCGCGTTGCGCTCGTCGAGGCGGTGCGCTCCGTCTCACCGGAGGCGGTCTACCACCTCGCCGGACTGGCCAGCGTCGCCGGATCGTGGGCCGACCCGGAGGCGACCTACCAGGTGAACACCGTTGGTGTCGCCCACCTGTGCGAGGCGGTCAGCGGGTGCTCGCCGGTACCGCGGGTGCTGCTCGTCAGCTCGGCCGAGGTCTACGGGCGGGTGCCGGCCGCGGAGCTGCCGATCGGGGAGGACCGGCCGTTCGCCCCGGTGAGCCCGTACGCGGCGAGCAAGGCGGCGGCGGAGCTGATCGGCCTGCAGGCGTGGCTGGGTCGGGGAGTGGAGGTGGTGAGGGCCCGGCCGTTCAACCACACCGGTCCCGGGCAGCGGGCCGACTTCGTCGTCCCGGCCCTCGCCCGGCAGGTCTGCGATGCGGTCGCCGCCGGGACCGGCAGGATCGCGGTTGGCAACCTGGCGGCCCGCCGGGACCTGACCGACGTGCGAGACGTGGTCCGGGCCTACCGGCTCCTGGTCGGCCACGGCGAGCCGGGTGGGGTCTACAACGTCTGCCGGGGGGCGTCGGTGCCGATCAGCGAGGTGCTCGACCGTCTGCTGGCTCTGAGCGGAGCACGTCTGCAAGTCGAGGTCGACCCCGCCCGTCTGCGTCCCTCGGACGTCCCCGAACTGCGGGGCGACCCGCTGCGCCTGCACGCAGCGACCGGATGGACACCGGGGATCGACCTCGACGACACCCTGGGCGATGTCCTCGCCGAGCTCGAGGGGCGCGGCCCAGCTGGGCGCAGGTGAGCGACAGCTGCCGAGGCGCCACCCACCACCCGGGTGCGCACCCGGGTTCGGGTGCTCGGTCGGCTCAGTCGAGCCCCTTGGCCGTCCGGAGACGGGAGCACAGCTGTGCCCGGGTCGCGTCGGCGTTCGCGGCGACCGCTCGCCGTAGGTCCTCGAGGCG
>JAKABK010000245.1 GCA_021796905.1 Actinomycetes bacterium | reverse complement strand
GTTGAAGCGGGCTTGACCGACCGTGGCACCGCAGCAGGCAGCTCTCCGGGGCGCCGGCCCGATGCCTTCGGTCGGTCCCGGGGCGCCGGCCCGATGTCTTCGGTCGCCTCCCTGCGTATCATCGACCCGATGCAGCGGCACTATCGGGTGGTGATGGCCAAACCCGGCCTCGACGGTCACGACCGGGGTGCAAGGGTCATCAGTCGGGCTCTCCGGGAGGCCGGCTTCGAGGTGATCTACACCGGGCTCCACCAGACCCCTGAGCAGATCGTCGACACCGTCTTGGAGGAGGACGCCGACGCCGTCGGCTTGTCGGTGCTCTCCGGTGCCCATCTCAGCCTCATGCCTCGTGTCGTCGACCTGCTCAGGGCCAGCGACGCCGGCGACGTGGTCGTCTTCGGCGGTGGGATCATCCCCGACGCCGACATCCCGGTCCTGGAGAGCGCCGGGGTGGGGAAGATCTTCACTCCCGGAGCCCCGCTAGCCGGCATCACCGGATGGCTCGAGGCCGCTCTCGACGACCGGGAGACCGCCCGGGCCACTTGAGCCCCGACGATCTTCCCCTACCCAGGAGGCACGAGTTGGACTTGTTCGAGTACCAGGGCAAGCAGTACTTCGCCCGCTACGACATCCCGGTTTCCGCCGGCGGCGTCGCCGACACCGTCGAGGAAGCGGTCACAGCAGCCGAGGCTGCCGGCTACCCGGTGGTCGTCAAGGCCCAGGTCCAAGTCGGTGGTCGGGGCAAGGCGGGCGGGGTCAAACTGGCCAACGACCCCGACGAGGTGCGCTTCCACGCCGGCAACATCCTCGGTCTCGACATCAAGGGGCACGTCGTGCGCCGGTTGTGGGTCGAGCACGCCACCGACGTCGCAGAGGAGTACTACGCGAGCTTCACCTTGGACCGCGGGGCGAAGGCCCACCTGGCGATGGTCTCGGCGAGGGGAGGGGTGGAGATCGAGACGGTCGCCGACGAGGATCCCGGCGCGATAGCTCGCCTGCACGTCGACCCCGCGACCGGATTCGACGAGCAGCAGGCTCGCAGCCTGGTCGAGAGGGCCGGTCTCCCCGACAAGGCCAGGCAGGGAGCGATCGACATCCTCCAGAAGCTGTTCCGCTGCTACGACGAGGGCGACGCCGACCTGGTGGAGATCAACCCCCTCGTGCTCACGAGCGACGGCCGGGTGCACGCCCTCGACGCGAAGGTGACCCTCGACGACAACGCCGCCTTCCGCCACCCCGAGTGGGACCGCTTCCGTGACATCGACGAGCTGGACGAGCGCGAGCGGCTCGCTCGCAGCAAGGGCCTGCAGTACGTGGGGCTCGACGGCACCGTCGGGATCATCGCCAACGGGGCCGGTCTCGCGATGAGCACCTGCGACGTGGTCAACCAGGTCGGCGGCTCGCCGGCGAACTTCTTGGACATCGGTGGTGGCGCCAACGCCGAGGTGATGGCCAACGCCTTGGAGGTGATCAACTCCGACCCGTTGGTGAAGGCGATCTTCGTCAACATCTTCGGGGGCATCACCCGCGGCGAGGAGGTCGCCAAGGGGATCGTCGCCGCGCTCGAAGCGGTGGACATCGGCCCGCCGATCGTCATCCGCCTCGACGGCACCAACGCCGAGGAAGGACGGGAGATCCTGAGAGGTGTCGAGTCCGACCGGCTCATCTCCCAACCGACCATGCTGGACGCGGCCCGCAAGGCCGTCGAGCTCGCGGGAGGAGCGGTCCGATGAGCATCTTCGTGGACGAGAAGACCAAGGTTGTGGTCCAGGGGCTCACCGGAGGCCAGGGACGCTTCCACGGACTGAGGAACCGGGCGTACGGCACCCAGGTCGTCGCCGGGGTCACGCCGGGCAAGGGGGGCCAGGACGTGGAGGGCATCCCCGTGTTCGACACCGTCGCCGAGGCGGTCGCGGCCACCGGCGCCGACGCCACCTTCGTCTCGGTCCCACCCCGCTTCGCGGCCGACGCGATCCTCGAAGCGGCCCGGGCGGGCGTCGCGCTGGTGGTGTGCATCACCGAGGGGATCCCGGCCCACGACGAAGCCAGGGTGTTCGCGACGATCCGCTCCGAGCATCCCGGCACCCGTCTCCTCGGCCCGAACTGTCCCGGGATCATCAGTCCCGGTAAGACCAACATCGGGATCACCGCCGGCGAGATCGCCCTGCCGGGAGGTCCGGTCGGGATCGTCAGCAGGTCGGGGACACTCACCTACCAGGCGCTCTACGAGTTGAAGCAGCTCGGGATCGGGGTCACCACCTGTGTCGGGATCGGTGGGGACCCGGTGCCCGGCACCAACTTCGTCGATTGTCTGACCGCGTTCCAGGCCGATCCCGAGACCGAGGCGATCGCCATGTTCGGCGAGATCGGCGGGACCGAGGAGGAGAGAGCGGCCGAGCTGATCGCCGATGCCGTCACCAAGCCGGTCGTCGCCTACATCGCCGGGGTGACCGCACCGCCCGGCAAGAAGATGGGTCATGCCGGGGCGATCATCTCGGGTTCCAAGGGCACCGCGCAGGCCAAGATGGAGGCGCTGTCCGCAGCCGGGGTCCACGTGGTGGACAACCCGACGGAGGCGGGCCGCAAGATGGCCGAGATCCTCGGGGCGCGGTGACCCGATCCGGCCCCGGGGCCCGTCGTCGCGCCCTCGGAGCCGAGCGCGGCGGCCTGCTACGGTTCGCCGATGCGGGAGATCGGCTGGGACGACGCCACCTGGTTGAACCCACCGGTGGGTGTCGGTCGTGACGGCGACACCCTGGTCGTCACCGCAGCCGGAGCGAGCGACTTCTGGCGGCGGACCGCCTACGGCTTCGTCCACGACAGCGGGCACGCGCTCCTGAGCGGGATCGCTGTCGGTGAGGCGGTCGAGGTCAGCTTCGTCGCTTCGATGTCCGAGCAGTACGACCAGGCCGGCCTCATGGTCCGTGTCGACGAACGCAACTGGTTGAAGGCAGGCGTCGAATGGTCCGACGGTGCCCCCCAGATGAGCGTCGTCGCGACCCGCGAGCTGTCGGACTGGTCCATGCGGGCGGTGCCGACCTGGGCGGGCAGGATCGTCACGGTGCGTGCGAGCCTCACGGCCGACGCTGTGACGGTCCGCGCGCGCTGCGACGGCGCATGGTCCTTGGAGCGGGTAGCTCCTTTCCTCGCGGAGACCCAGGTCCTCGCCGGACCGATGCTCTGCGCGCCAACCCGCTCCGGCTTGCGGGTGTGCTTCACCCGCTTTGCCCGCGGACCTGCCGATCCCGCGTTGCACGCCGACCCGGGAGCCTGACGGGGCGGGTGGTCGAGCGGATCGTTGTCCTCTCGTCCCACCGAGAGGTGCCAGTCGCGATGCGGGCGGAACCCTGTCTGTCAGGATCGACCCCGAGCCCCTCTCTCGCCGCAAGCTCGACCGCCCAACGGTGGCGTGGACCGGCGCCGAGCCTCACGGGTCCTTCCGGCCGGAGCTCACCACTCCGGCCGGAAGGACCGGGCCACGCCAGCGCCGGTGACCGCGACGTCCCCGCCTCATAGGGGCCGCCACGGGACACGCCGGTGACGAGGTCGGCTCGGCGCCGGGCAGCGGTTCGCGCGGACACCGAGACACCGCCCGGTGAGCGGCGATCGGCTCGAGCACCCAGGGTCGTGCTCGTGGGCGGCGTCGGGGTCCCGCAGTGTCGCCTCGACGCCCCGGTGAAGACCCGCGAAGCCGTGCTGGTGGTCGACGGCGATACCGCTCCCGGAGGCCGCGACCGGCTCGAGCATCCACGGTCGGTCCCACCTCCGCGTCCTCCTGCCCTCTGCGCTTGGCGGTCGGGACGGGCGCCGGTCGACATCGGGCTCACCCCGGCCGGCAGGTCCTTCTCCAGAGCCGGGCTCCTCGCCTCCAAGGGGGCTCACCGCGACTGCCGTCATCGGTTCCGCTCCACCTTTCGGTGCCATCCAACCGGCGCTGCAGACGACCTACGGGCCGAGCTGTTCGACTACGACGCCGGTCACGGTCCCGACCCCCTCCGCCTCGGTTCGCCGGGTCCGACCG
>JAKABK010000244.1 GCA_021796905.1 Actinomycetes bacterium | reverse complement strand
GCCGGGTCATCGGGAGCCGACGGCACCGGGACCACCCCCGGGCGGTCCCGGTCGCAGCTGGGACCGGCTTGGTCGCGACCTTCCCGTCGCCCGCCGGCACCGCGTCGCTGCTCGCCGTCTGGGACCGCGGCGAGCTCCCCGAGGGTGCGACCGCTCTGCTCGAGGACGCCGCCAACTCCCTGCGGCTCGCCCTGGAGCGGGAGGCCGCCGAGCGGGCCCACCAAGAGGCGGTCACCTTGCGTCGCACCCAGGACCTGCAGCGCCAGTTCCTCTCCCGCCTGAGCCACGAGCTGCGCACCCCGCTCACCGCCATCCGGGGTTACACGAGCAGCCTGCTCCAGCCCGACGTGACCTGGGACGGGGACAGTCAACGGCGTTTCCTGGAGCGCATCGCGGCCGAGTCGGCGCGCCTCGCCCGCCTGGTCGGGGACCTGCTCGACTTCTCCGCCATCGAGACCTCGGTGCTGCGCCTGCACCCCGACTGGTGCGACCTGCCGCTGGTCGTAGACGCCGCAGCCGCCTGCGTCGTGCCCCCTGAGGGCACCATCCTCCGCACTCGCTTCGGGCCGGGCCTGCCGCCGGTGTGGGCGGACCACGACCGCCTCGAGCAGGTGCTGGTCAACCTGATCGACAACGCGGTCCATCACAACCCGTCGGGCACCGAGGTGAGCGTCGAGGCCCGGCTCCGGGGCGACCACGCGGTCGTCTCGGTCGCCGACGACGGGATCGGAGCGCCCGTCGACCTGCTCACCGCCCCGCTCGGCAGCCCGCCCGAGCGGCGCTCGCCGACCGCCGGCGCAGGTCTCGGCATGTCGATCACCCGCGGCATCGTCGCCGCCCACGGCTGGCGGATAGGGATGGACGTGCCCGGGCGGGGAACTGTGATCAGCATCGAGATCCCGGTGGACCAGGCCCACGGCGCCGCCTCCGACACGCCCCGGCGGGTGGTCGGCCTGCCGTGACCACCGAGTCGCCCGCGACGAGGGTCCTGCTCATCGAGGATGATCCCAACATCGTGGACCTGATCCGCGCCAACCTCCACGTGCGGGGCTTCGACACCGTCGTCTCCCGCGACGGCTCCCGGGCCCTCCCGCTGCTCGAGACCGAGCTCCCCGATATCGTCCTGCTCGACTTGATGCTGCCCGGCGCCGACGGCTTCGAGCTGTGCCGGGCGATCCGGGAGCATTCGACGGTGGGCATCATCGTGGTGTCCGCCCGCGGTGGCGAACGCGACAAGGTCACGGCGCTCAACATGGGCGCCGACGACTACCTGACCAAGCCTTTCGGGATCGAAGAGCTCCTGGCCCGTATCGCCGCGACCCTCCGACGTACCCGCCCCGCCCCGCCGGTGGACGCTCAACCACCGCTGATCCGCCTCGGCCCGGTCGAGGTCGACCTGGCCAGCCGGCGGGTCACCCGCGACGGCGTCGAGATCCACCTCACCCCCACCGAGCTCGCCCTCCTGCGGGAACTGGCCACCAACCGGGGCAAGGTGCTCACCCACGCCCAGCTGCTGCGCAGGGTGTGGGGTCCGGGCTACGAGACCGAGACCGAGTACGTGCGGGTCTACGTGCGCCGCCTCCGTGCGAAGCTCGAGCTCGACGGCGACCCACCGCTCATCGTGACCCAACCCCGTGCCGGCTACCGCCTCGAGCCCGAGCCGGCCCGTTGAGCGTCACCGCAGCCACGCCCCCCACCAGCCGCACGAGCCGCACCAGCAGTTCTCATGCTGTCCGTCCCGTTTTCCATGGATACGAGCGCCCGCTGCCGAGCGGTTCACCACGGTAGCTTTAACTCTTTGTTAACGGCAGGTGCCCGATGTTCACGGGATCGTTCACGGACCCCGCCGTAGGGTCGGCCACGTCAACCACCGGCCGCCTGGGGCCAGCCCCCACGAGCCGACCACCGACCCAACAGGGGGATCCTTTGCGTATCAAGCGTGCTAGCGCCTTCGGCACAGCCATCGTCGCCGGGAGCCTGCTGGTCGCGGCGTGCGGGAGCACGACCGCGAGCCCCAAGGCGTCCACATCGGGAACTTCGGCCAGCAGCGGCACCTCGGCGAGCAGCGGCACCTCGGCGAGCAGCGGCACCTCCGGGGCGTCGGGCAGCTCGTCGGTCGCCGACCTCTCGGTGAGCTCGTTCAACAACAGCTTCTCGGTGATGAAGAAGCTCGAGTCGCTCGCCAAGGCGGGCAAGGGGAAGGTCGCCGTGATCCTTCCCGACACAACCTCGTCGGCCCGCTACGTCGAGTTCGACGCCCCGTACCTGACCAAGGCGTTCGAGGCGGCCGGACTGTCACCGTCACAGTTCATCATCCAGAACGCCCACGGCAGCGACACCACCGCCGAGACCGACGCCCAGGCCGACATAACCAACGGAGCGTCGGTGATCGCCGTCGACCCCGAGGACCCTGCCGGCGGCATCGCCATCACCAACTACGCGCGCCAGCACGGGGTGGCGGTCATCGACTACGACCGCCTCACCCTCGGCAGCAACGCCCCCTACTACGTGAGCTTCAACAACGTCCAGGTCGGCAAACTGATCGGCAACGGGTTCGTCAGCTGCGTGAACGCCTGGCACGTGAAGAAGCCGGACGTGATCGTGATGCGTGGAGCCCCGACCGACAACAACGCCACATTGTTCTACGAGGGCTACAGCTCGGTGCTCAACCCGTACTTCAAGTCGGGCAAGTACATCGACGCCGCCAATCCGCCGGGGACCTGGACGCCCCCGACCGCCCTCACCGAGTTCCAGCAGGCCTACACCGCCCACAAGGGCGTGAACTCTGCGCTGATCCCCAACGACGAGAACGGCGCTCCGATCATCAGCTACCTGAAGCAGCAGGGCATCAAGCCCTACACGTTCCCCACGACCGGGCAGGACGCAACCCTCGTCGGCCTGCAGAACATAATCTCCGGCTACCAGTGCGGCACGGCCTACAAGCCCATCTACCTGGAGGCACAGGCCACCGCCGCGTTGGCCCTCTACCTGCGGGCGGGCGAGAAGCCGCCGAGCAGCCTGGTCAACGGCAAGACCCTCGACCCGACCCTGCACAAGGAGATCCCCTCGGTGCTGCTCACCCCGGAGTGGGTCACGCCCAGCAAGATGGAGTCGACGGTGATCGCCGACAAGTTCGTGCCGGCCTCCCAGCTGTGCGCCGGGAGCTACGCCGCCGACTGCGCCAAGTACGGGATCCACTGATGCCCGGGGGGAGGGCGGAACCCGGCGGCCGCCCCCCGCTCGGCGGCACGAGGCGTTGAACCCCGACCCGACCCCCGGTGCCCGGCCCGGCTCGCCGGGCCGGGCACCGGGCCGTGACGAGCGGCCACTGCTCCGTCTCCAGGGCGTACAGAAGCACTTCGGACCGGTCCGAGCCCTCTCCGACGTGACCATGGAGGTGCCCGCCGGCGCGGTCACCGCGCTGGTCGGCGACAACGGCGCCGGCAAGTCGACGCTCATCAAGACCATCTCCGGGATCCACGCCGCCGACGGCGGGTCGATCGAGTGGGAGGGGGCAGCCGCCCACATCCACTCCCCCCGTGACGCCGCGGCCCTCGGCATCGCGACCGTCTACCAGGACCTCGCACTCTGCGACAATCTCGACATCGTCGCCAACATGTTCCTCGGCAGGGAGGTGCGGTCCCGGCTGGTGCTCGACGAGGGGGGTATGGAGACCCGGGCCAAGCAGACCCTCTCGGATCTGTCGGTGACGACGGTGCGCTCGATCCGCCAACCGGTCGGATCGCTTTCGGGCGGCCAGCGCCAGGCGGTGGCCGTTGCGCGAGCAGTGATGCAACAGGCCAAGCTGGTCGTCCTCGACGAGCCGACCGCGGCGCTCGGTGTGTCCCAGACGGCGATGGTACTCGAGCTGATCGAGACCCTCGCCGGCCGGGGCATCGGGGTCCTCGTGATCTCCCACAACCTGACCGACGTGTTCCGGGTCGCCGACCGCCTGGCGGTGCTGTACCTCGGCAAGCTGGTCGCCGAGGGCCCTATCGGGGAGTTCGACACCCGAAGTGCCGTCGAGCTGATGACCAC
>JAKABK010000243.1 GCA_021796905.1 Actinomycetes bacterium | reverse complement strand
CTCCCGGTCATGCCCGAACCGGCGTTGTTGACCAGCACGTCGGGTGGGCCGAGCGATGCGAGGGTGCGGGCCGCCCAGGTCTCGACCGCCTCCCGGTCGGTGACGTCGAGGCAGCCTGCGCTCCCCCCGCACGCCTCGGCGGTGGCCGCCGCGGCGTCCCCGTCGACGTCGACGGCCACCACCCGGGCGCCGCGCGCCGAGAGAGCCTCGGCGGTCGCCCGTCCGATGCCCCTGCCCGCCCCGGTCACCACCGCCAGCGCCCCGGGGACACCGACCCGTCCGCGCCGGGGCACTCCCGGCTCAGCCCACGGTCCAGGTCGAGCCCGACGCGAGGAGCGACGCGAGGTTCCCGGGGCCTTTCTCCGCGACCGCTGCTTCCACCTGTTCGTTGACGAGGGTGCCGTAGTCGGCCCGCTCCACGTCGCGGAACACCCCGATCGGGGTCGGGGTGTGCGGGCCGGCGGCGAGCCGGGAGAGGGTGAACGCCAGGCTCGGGTCCATGCGGTGCTCGTCGTGGACCGCCAGCGCTCCGACACCGACCTCGGCGACGTCGACGACCCGGGCGACGCCGCTGTCGACCACCACTCCCCGTTCGCCCTCGGGGCCGAAGCGGATCGGCTCGCCGTGGCGGAGCGGGACCAGCATGTGGGGGCGGGCGTCCTTGGCGGTGATCGCCTCGAACGCGCCGTCGTTGAACACGTTGCAGTTCTGGTAGATCTCCACGAGCGAGGCGCCGCGATGGGCGTGGGCCCGGCGGAAGGTCTCCATCATGTGCTTGCGGTCCATGTCGTGGGTCCGGGCCACGAAGGTCGCCTCGGCGCCGAGGGCCAGCGACACCGGGTTGTAGGGGTGGTCGAGGGACCCGAACGGGGTCGACTTGGTGACCTTGCCGGGCTCCGACGTCGGGCTGTACTGGCCCTTGGTCAGCCCGTAGATCTGGTTGTTGAACAACAAGATGGTGAGGTCCACGTTGCGTCGCAGGGCGTGAAGCAGGTGGTTGCCACCGATCGACAGGGCGTCGCCGTCACCGGTGATCACCCACACGTCGAGGTCCGGGCGCGACACCGCGAGACCGGTGGCGATCGCCGGCGCCCGACCGTGGATCGAGTGCATGCCGTAAGTGTTCATGTAGTACGGGAAGCGGGAGCTGCACCCGATCCCCGAGACGAACACCGTGTCCTCCCGGCGGGCACCGAGCTCGGGCATGAGCATCTGCACCGCGGTGAGTATCGAGTAGTCACCGCAACCCGGGCACCAGCGGACCTCCTGGTCGCTGGTCCAGTCCTTCTTGGTGGTCACCGGGACCGGGGCGGCGGCCGGGGCCCCGGCGGTCGAGGTTTCGGGGATCGTGGTCCCCGGGACGGCGGTGTCGGTCATGCGACGCCTCCGGTGAGGAGCGCTGCGCCCCGAGCGGGTGGGGCGGAGCGGCTGAGCGGTACGGGACCGGCGAGCGCCTCGAGGATCCCCGCCTCGATCTCCCCCGCCCGGAACGGCTGGCCGCTCACCTTCGACAGCGGTCGGGCATCGACGAGCAGCTCGGCACGGACCAGCTTCACCAACTGGCCGAGGTTCATCTCCGGGACGAGCACCCGGGGGTAGCGGCCGACGACCTCCCCGAGGTTGGCGGGGAACGGGTTGAGATGGCGCAGGTGGGCGGTGGCGACCTTGCCGCCCCGGGCCCGGACCCGGCGCGCCCCGGCGCCGATCGCCCCGTAGGTCGAGCCCCAGCCGAGCACCAGCAGTTCGGCGTCCCCGTCGGGGTCGTCGACCTCGAGTGGCGGGATGTCGCGGGCGATCCCCGCGACCTTCGCGGCCCGCAGCCGCACCATCGTCTCGTGGTTGGCGGGGGTGTAGGACACCGCCCCGGACCCGTCGGCCTTCTCCAGACCGCCGATGCGGTGCTCGAGGCCCGGGGTGCCCGGCACCGCCCACGGGCGGGCGAGGGTCACCGGGTCGCGCAGGTAGGGCCAGAAATCGGAGGTCCCGTCGTCGCGGGCGTGGTTGGTCTCGGTGGCGAACGGTACCGAGATGTCCGGGAGGTCCTCTACCTCCGGGAGCCGCCACGGCTCGGCGCCGTTGGCGAGGTACCCGTCGGAGAGGATCAGCACCGGGGTCCGGTACTTCAACGCGATCCGCGCCGCCTCGATCGCCACGAAGAAGCAGTCCCCGGGGGTGGCCGGCGCGACGATCGGGATCGGCGACTCGCCGTGACGGCCGAACATCGCCTGCAGGAGGTCGGCCTGCTCGGTCTTGGTGGGCAGCCCGGTCGACGGCCCGCCGCGTTGGATGTCGAGGATCAATAGCGGCAGCTCGAGGCTGACCGCGAGGCCCATCGTCTCGCTCTTCAGGGCGATCCCCGGGCCGCTGGTCGTGGTCACCCCGAGCGACCCACCGTAGGCGGCGCCGAGAGCGGCGCCGATCCCGGCGATCTCGTCCTCGGCCTGCATGGTGCGCACATCGAAGTTCTTGCGTTTGGACAGCTCGTGGAGGATGTCGGAGGCCGGGGTGATCGGGTAACTGCCGAGGAACACCGGCAGGCGGGCGAGCCGGCCGGCGGCGACCAGTCCCCAGGCCATCGCCGTGTTCCCCGAGACGTTGGTGTAGGTGCCCGGCTCGAGGTGGGCGGGACGGACCTCGTAGACCGAGTCGAACAGCTCGGCGGTCTCCCCGAAGTTCCATCCCGCCTTGAAAGCAAGGGTGTTGGCCGCCGCGACCATCGGGGTCCGGGCGAAGCGCTCGGCGATCCAAGCGAGGGTCGCCTCGACCGGCCGGGTGTACATGAAGCTCACCAGGCCGAGCGCGAAGAAGTTCTTCGAGCGCTCCGCGTCCCGGGGCTTGGTGCCAGACGGTTTCACCGCTTCCAGGGTCATCGAGGTCATCGGCACCTCGAGGACCCTGAAACCGTCGAGGGAGCCGTCGTGGAGCGGGTTGGCGGCGTAGCCCGCCTTGGTCAGGTTCCGGTCCTCGAAGGCGTCGGTGTTGACGATGATCGTCGAGCCCGGGTCGAGGTCCGCGACGTTGGCCCGCAGCGCCGCCGGGTTCATCGCGACGAGCACGTCGGGACGGTCCCCGGGGGTCAGGATGTCGTGGTCGGAGATGTGCACCTGGAACGCGGACACCCCGGCCAGGGTCCCCGCCGGCGCCCGGATCTCGGCGGGGAAGTCCGGGAGGGTCGACAGGTCGTTGCCGACCAGTGCGGAGGCGGTGGTGAACCGGTCCCCGGTGAGCTGCATCCCGTCGCCGGAGTCGCCGGCGAAGCGCACCACCACCCGGTCGACCACCTGGTGCGCCAGCTGGTTGCCGGCACCGCCGGTGCCTGCTGCAGCGGTCCCGACTGGTTCGGTACCTGGTAGCACGGTACCTGGAAGCTCGGTCTCGAGCGGTTCGGCTCCGGCGACGACGTCGGCCATGTGGATCGGGTACCTCCTCGGCGCGGCCCGACCGGACCAGCGAGGCCGGACGGCCTGGGCTCATTCTAGGGCGCCGACGGGCAGTTGCCGCCGAGGCCGATCGCGCCGCACCGGCGGAGCGCGATCGGCTCAGGCGACGGTGACGCTCCGGTCGAGGTAGACGTCCTGGACAGCGTGGAGGATCTCGACGCCTTCACGCATCGGACGCTGGAAGGCCTTCCGGCCGGTGATCAGACCGGCCCCCCCGGCCCGCTTGTTGATCACCGCGGTGCGGACCGCCTGGGAGAGGTCACCGGCACCCTTGGACTCCCCGCCGCTGTTGATCAGCGGCACCCGGCCGGCGTAGCAGTTGACGACCTGCCAGCGGACCAGGTCGATCGGGTGGTCGGTGGTGAGCTGGTCGTAGACCAACGGGTCGGTCCGTCCGTAGGAAAGTGCCCGGTAACCGCCGTTGTTCTCCGCCATCTTCTGCTTGATGATGTCCGCTTCGATCGTGACCCCCAGGTGGTTGGCCTGGCCGGTCAGGTCGGCCGACAAGGAGTAGTCCACGCCGTCCTTCTTGAAGGCGCCGTTGCGCAGATAGCACCACAGCACCGTGAACATCCCGAGCTCGTGGGCTTCCTGGCAGGCTTC
>JAKABK010000242.1 GCA_021796905.1 Actinomycetes bacterium | reverse complement strand
ACCAGCCCAAGAGCAGAGCGCAGGCGCGACCACGTGGCGGTCGCCTCGGCGGCGATACCCAGCGGCGCTCGGTGTAGCCAACGGCCGGCCGTAGGATCCGCTGGTCGTGACGCCCCCTGACGCACTGCTCGTGTTGTCCTTCGGCGGCCCGGAGGGACCCGACGAGGTGATCCCGTTCCTGGAGAACGTCCTGCGAGGACGTGACGTGCCCCGGCAGCGGATGCTCGCGGTCGCCGAGCACTACCAGCACTTCGGCGGGGTCAGCCCGATCAACGCCCAGAACCGGGCGCTGGTCGAGGCGCTGCGCTCCCGGCTCCCGGCTGCCGGCATCGACCTGCCGGTCTACTGGGCCAACCGCAACTGGCACCCCCTGCTCGCCGACACCGTCGCTACGATGCGCGACGACGGGGTGGGGCACGCCGCGGTGTTCGTCACCTCGGCTTTCGGCTCCTACAGCGGGTGCCGGCAGTACCGCGACGATCTCGCCGCCGCGACCGCCGCCGTCCCGGGCGCGCCGGTCCTCGACAAACTGCGGCTCTACTTCGACCACCCAGGTTTCGTCGAGGCGGTCGCCGACGGCCTGCGCGCCACCCTCGCCGGCGCCGGCCCGTCCCCGCGGGTGTGGTTCTCGGCGCACAGCATCCCGGTGTCGATGGCCGCCACCGCCCCCTACGAGCGCCAACTGGCGATCTCTGCCGCCCTGGTCGCCGAGAGCTGCGGGGTCGGCTCCTCCGAGCTGGTGTTCCAGAGCCGCTCGGGTGCCCCGGGCCAACCCTGGCTGGGGCCCGACGTCGTCGAACGCGTCCGGGACCTGCCGGCCGGTGAGACGGTAGTGGTCTGCCCGATCGGCTTCGTCTCGGACCACATGGAGGTGGTCTACGACCTCGACACCGAGGCGGCTGCGGCCGCCGCGGACGTCGGGGTGACGCTGCGGCGGGCCCCTACCGCCGGGACCCACCCGTCGTTCGTGTCGATGATCGCCGAGCTGGTCTCCGAGCGTCTCGACCCCGCCACCCCCCGGAGGTCCCTCGGTCCGGACGGCCCCTGGCCGGACGCCTGCCCGAGGAGTTGTTGCGCGCTGGTCGGGCGACCGGCCGGCGGTCTCGGGCGGGCCCGCCGGCGCGACGCCTGAGGGGCCGGGCGACCAGGACCGCCCGGGCACGCGACGCCGTCCGTCGCGCCGCTCGACGGTCCCCTGGGCCTACCGGGTGTCGATCCGACGGAACGCCTCGGCGTAACGCCCCTCGGGCATCCCCGCGGCGGTGGCGGTACGCCCCATCCACTCCCGGAGCATCGGCTCGAGACGCCCGTCCCGGTCGGTCTCCTGGCTCACGTGGGCCCGCAGGGCGGCCATCTTGGCCTCGAGGTGCTCTCCGAGGTCGAGCACCACATCCGGGTCCGGGCCGCCGGTGACCCACACCTCCTCCACGGTGTGGGCCTCGAGCCCCTCGGCCGCGAGCTCGGGGAACGCGAACGGGTTGCGGGCGTCGGGGTAGACCGCGCACAGCGTCGCCTCCCCGGCGGCGAGGTGGTCGGGGTGACTGCCGTAGATCCGCTCCCAGTTGCGCTGCGGGCTCTGGCAGATCACCCGCCGCGGTCGGACGGTGCGGATCACCCGCGAGAGGTCCCGGCGAAGCTCCATGGTCACCTGCAGCCTCCCGTCGGGGTAGCCCAACCAGTGCAGGTCCGAGACCCCGAGGATCCGGGCCGCCTCGGTCTGCTCGGCGCGGCGGATCACCGGCATCTGCTCGCGGGGCACCGAGGCGTCGAAGCCGCCGGCGTCCCCGTCGGTCACCAGGCAGTACGACACCCGCCAACCGGTGGCCACCAGGTGGGCGACGGTCGCCCCCGACCCGAAGTCGATGTCGTCGGGGTGGGCGGCTACGACCAGGACACGGGGCTCGGCTGCTTCCTCGGGCACCCGGGCACGCTACCGAGGCCGGTGCGGCTCCGGCACGCCCGGCCGGCCGTCGCGTGCCGGGCACTGCCGGGCCGGTGGAAGACGAGGGGCTCGAGCGGGACCTGGCGCGTCTGGTACCAGCCGGCGGGAGGATCCCGATCGGGCTGGGAAGCAGCCGAGTGTTGTCCGAGCAGTGCACCCAGCAGGCGATGGCTGCCCCGAGCGACCCACCACCTCCCCGTCACGCCCACCGGCCGGCTACGCGAGACTGCGCCCCGCCGGGCCCGAGCGGCGTTGCCGGACCGCCGCTCGGGTAGGGAGCGACCGTGCGCACAGGCATCGTGGTCGCGGCTGGTGCGGCGCTGGGGGGCTGGCTGGCCCTGCGCCACCGACGGCACCCGTCGCGGCCGGTGCCCGCCGAGCACCCCCCCGACCCGCGGGCCGTCGCGCCGAGCGACGACCCCGACGACGTCTTCACCCGGCTGCGGGCGGCCCACGACACCCTGCGGGCGATGGCCGACGACCTGCGGGACGCGCCGACCGGCGACCGGGAGCAGCGGCAGGCCGCCGAGACGGCGATGCAGCGCCTCGTCACCGCCACCGTGCGCCACGAGGCGGCCGAGGAGCTCGCCTTCTGGCCGGTCGTGCGGGACCGCTTGCCGGAGGGAGGCGAGCTGGCCGACCGGGCGGACACCGAACGGCTCGCGCTGCGCCGGGTCCTCCACACCCTCGTACGCCGCCGGCCGGGGGACGTGGACTGGGACCTGCTGCTCGCCGACCTGGCGCGCCAGGCCTACGCCCACATCATCTTCGAGCAGGTGCAGGTCTGGCCGCCGCTGAGCCGGGTCCTCGACCGCCGCCAGCGGGCCGCCCTCGGTCGGGCCCTGACGGCCGCCGAGCGGGAGGCGCCGACACGGCCCCACCTCGGGTCCGCCGCCCGCCGCGGCCGTCTCAGGCGCCTGAGGAAGCTGATGGCGGCCGTCGACGACGGCGAACGCCGGCCCGCCCTGACCTGAGCCTCAGCTCCCGGCCAGCTCGGCGTCGAGGTACACCAGGAACGTCGGGAGCCAGTGGGCCCGGTTGAAACCGGCGGTGGGGTCGAGCCCGCCCGCCTGTTCGAGGTGGGCGGCCGCGCCCCGCCCGGCGAGCCGGGCGAGAGGGTCCTCCCCGGGCAGGGCGCGCGCGAGGCGCTGGAGGCACCACGCCTTGCTCAACACCAGGCCCTCGAGGTGGACCGTGGCGGGGTCCTGTCCGTCGGGCCGGAAGGCGGGCGGCGCCGCCCAGACCGCGGTCTCCTCGGCGCCGGTCCGGCGGAGCCAACCGGCCAGCTCCTGGGGTCCCATCACCTCGGCGACGAGAGCCGCCTCGGTCAGGACCGGATCGAGGAAGTCACCGCCCGACGCCGGCGCGAACCAGGCGAGCCGCTCCTCGCCGGCGAACCACCGGCGGGTGGCCCCGGTCACGGTGTCGACGAGCTCAGCGTCACCGACGTCCCGGGCGACCTGTAGCAGCAGCCGGAGGCTGAAGGCGGTGTCGGCGTGGGTGCCGGAGCGGATCGGGAACGCGAGGGTCTTGCCGAAGTACTCGACGAGCCGCGTCCGCAGGTGGGAGGCGAGGGGCGCGGTCGCCGCCGACCGCCGGTCTCCAGCTCGATCGAGCTCGGCGTGCAGGCGCAACAGCCACGACCAGCCGTAGGGGCGCTCGGCGCTGCGCCCCTCGGGGCCGGCGAAGAAGGCGAGCTCGCGGGCGAGGCGGTCGGCTCGCAGGTGCTCGTCGAGGGTCGCCTCGACAGCGGCGGCGAGCCCGGCGGGGAGGCCACCGGCGAGCAGCCGGACCAGCGCCCAGTGGCCGTGAACCGCGGAGTGCCAGTCGTAGCTGCCGTAGAAGGCCGGGTGGAGCTCGCGTGGCGGCCGCAGACTGGCGTCCCCCTGGAGCTCCTGGGCGAGCAGGTGCGGGTACTCCCGGCGAACCGACGCCAGGACCGTCCCGGCCAGCACGGCCCTACTGGCTTGCTCGAGGGGAGCTCGCAACCTCGTCCTCCACACCGTTCCTAGACACTGAGCGATACTGACTCTTGCTCGGTGGGAGGTCCCGAACGGTCTTGGGCCTCCTGGTCTCCTTCGCTTCTGGTGGGCACTGCGGTCTTACTACCACCGTTC